>CAXBRX010000071.1:0-11416 GCA_963977835.1 uncultured Derxia sp. | reverse complement strand
GGACACGGCGATGACCGCGAGCCCTGCGCTATGACTCAGGCTGAATCGCACCGGGGACGACCCGGCAAGTGCCGGTTTCCCATGAAGCCCGCCCGTGAACGCGACTTGGCGCGGGGCGCACCCGCAGCGCTGCGCGAGCAACCGCCGCAATTGGACATGGGCGCGCAAATAGCGCTGGCGATGCTGATCGCTGCGCAGGCGGGAAAAACGCTCCTGCTCGTGGGCGTCGAGGATGGAGACGTCGTCGGCCGCACCCGGAGTGTCCAGATCGGCGAGCCAGCACTCGACGTCGTCGAGCATGGGGGGCAGCGCGCGCAGTCCGTCGGACGTCATGAATCGCGAGTGCCTTTTCTGAACCGCGCCAGAAGCCGCCCGAGCAAGCCCGGTGGGGAGACGGTCTCGGGGTTCGCTTCTGGCGGCTGGGCGCTGCCTTCCACGCTACGCGCAATCTGCCGCAAGGTCTCGAAAATGAATTGCTGTGGACGAAGGTGCACGCCGAGTTGCGCTTGAATCCGATGAATCGCCTGCATTGCCAACAGCGAATGGCCGCCGAGGTCGAAGAAATTGTCGGTGACACTGACTTGCGGGAGCTTCAGAAGCTCGCACCAGATCTTCGCCAGCGCGCGTTCGGCTGGGGTTTGCGGCGCCACCATGTCGGCAGAGTCGAGCGCAGGTGTTGCCTGTTCGCTCGGCGGAGGCAGTGCGCGACGGTCGATCTTGCCGTTCGGAAGCAAAGGCAGCGCCGCAATGTGTACGTAGTGTTGCGGCAGCATGTAGTCGGGCAAGGTCGAGCGCAGGTGGTCGCGCAGCGACGCGTGAGGCGGCATGCCACCGGCGGCCAAGACATAGGCCACGATGCGGGCATCGCCGGGCCGGTCCTCGCGCACGACGACGACCGCGTGATCGACGTCGGGGTGCCCGGCCAGGGCGGATTCGATTTCACCGAGTTCGATGCGATGCCCGCGCACCTTGACCTGAAAGTCCAGGCGGCCAAGGTGTTCGAGCTTGCCGTCATGGCGCCAGCGCCCGAGGTCCCCGGTGCGATACAGTCGGGCGCCATGATTGGTGGCGAACCGGTCCGACACGAAACGCTGCGCGGTGAGCTCGGGCCGATGGAGATAGCCCAGTGCCACGCCTTCGCCGCCGATGCACAGTTCGCCGGGCGCGCCGATCGGGCACGGGCCGCCTTGATCATCGAGGACCCACACGGTGGTGTTGTCGATCGGTGTTCCGATAGAAATGCCATCGCGTTCTGAGAACACGCGTTCGCAGGTCGACCATACCGTGGTTTCCGTGGGGCCGTACATGTTCCAGAGTGCGCCGACGCGTTCGAGCAATTGGTCCGCCAGATCGGACGGCAGCGCTTCGCCACCGACGAGCGCTTTGAATTGCGGATCGCCGCGCCAGCCCGATTCGATCAGCATGCGCCATGTTGCTGGCGTGGCTTGCATGACGGTCGCATGCTGACGATTCATCAGATCGATGAGCGCATCGCCGTCGATTGCTTCGGTGCGTCGTGCCAGGATGACCGTTGCGCCAAGCGTAAGCGGAAGCAGCAGTTCCAGCACCGCAATGTCGAATGACAGGGTGGTCACGGCCAGCAAACGGTCTTCGGGCGCCAGCCCGGGTTGTTTGGCCATGCTGCACAGGAAGTTCATTACCGCCCGGTGCGGCACGGCAACGCCCTTGGGACGACCCGTGGACCCCGAGGTGTAAATCACGTAGGCCGGGTCTTCCGCCCGGCAATCGAGCATGGGTTCTGAGGCGAGCGGAGTGTCGTCGTGCGCAGCGATGCGGAACGCGTCGACGTCCAGCAGCACAGTGCGTTCACGCGGCCAGGCGATCGACGACAGATGCATCGAATGCGTGACGAGGACCGACAATTGCGCGTCGTCGGCCATGTAGCCGAGTCGGTCTTCGGGGTAGGCCGGATCGAGCGGGACGTAGGCGCCGCCGCTCTTGAGGACCGCCCATTGGGCGACGACCATCTCGAGATCGCGTTCGACGCACAGCCCGACGAGGTGTTCGCGTCCCACGCCCAATGCGCGCAGATGCCGGGCCAGCCGATTCGAGCGTTGATCGAGTTCGGCATAGGTCAGTTGCATGCCATCGCAAAGCAAAGCCGTCGCATGCGGCGTGCGCGCGACCTGCGCGCTCAGTGCATGCGCGATCGTCCGCGGGCCAGTGCGCACAGCCGTTTTGTCATTCCACTGTCGCAGCACCGCAAGTTCGGCCGCACTGACCAATGCGTAATCGGTGATCGCGCGGTCGGGCGCGTCGAGCACCTGCTCCACCAAAGACAGATAGTTGCTCAGGATGCGTCCAGCGGTCTGTTCCTCGAAGAGGTCGGTGGCGTATTCGAGATAGACCTTTCGATTCACCTCGGCATCGATATGCACCGACAGATCGAATTGCGCGGCGACGCGGTCGAAGTCGAATTCTTCGAATTGCAGGCCGTGCAGTTGCAGCCGTCCAACCGGCGCATTGAGCATGTTGAACAGCAGATGCACCAAAGTCCCGCGACTGGCGCCGAGATCCTCGACCAGTTTGTCGAACGGCATGTCTTGGTGCGCGTAAGCATCCAAGGCCGTGGCGCGCACGCGTGCCAGCAGATCGACGAAGCGCGGATTGCCGGACAGATCGGTGCGCATCACCAAGGTGTTGACGAGAGTGCCGACCAGATGCTCGGAAGCAAACCGTGTGCGATTGGCAATCGGTGTGCCGATGGCGATGTCGGTCTCGCGCGAGTACCGCGCAACCAACAGTTTGAAGCAGGCGAGCAGCACGACGAATGGCGTCGTCGATTCGCGCGCGCTCAATTGGCGCAAACGCGCAAGCAGCGTGCTCGACAATGGCGCGCTGAGGCGTGCGCCGCGAAACGTTGCTTGCAAAGGCCGCGGATGATCAGTGGGCAGCGCCGTCGGGGCGAGGCCGGTCAGTCGTTCGATCCAGTGCTGCCTTTGCGGCTCGAGCAAAGTCTGTTCGACGTGGCTGCGCTGCCAACTGGCGTAATCGGAATATTCGACGGGGACCGGTTCCAGCGCGGGTTCGTCGTGGCGGCACAGTGCGTCGTACGCAAGCGCGAGTTCGCGCACCAGCAGCGCAACCGACCAATTGTCGGTGATCGCATGGTGCATGACCCAGAGCACTGCGTGTTCTTCCTGATCGAGGCGCACGAGGCTGATGCGATGCAAGGGCCCGTGTTCGAGGTCGAAGGCCCGCGCAGCGCGTTCGCTGAACAGCGATTGCGCGCGCGCATGGCGCTCTGCGTGGTCGAAGGCGCGCAGATCGAGCAGTTCGATGTCCGCCGGTTGCAAGGCGCCGATGCGCTGCATCGGCTCGCCATCGATCGCGATGAACGTGGTCTTGAACGCTTCATGGTGCCGGACCACCAGATCGAAGGCGCGGTGCAAGGCGTCGTGATCGAGCGCACCGCGCAGTCGGATCGAAATCGGCACGTTATAGGCGGCGGCCGCGGAGGGATCGAACTGCTGGATCAGCCACATGCGTCGTTGCGAGAACGAAGCCGGTACCGGAGTGTCGCGCGCGACCCGCACAATCGGCTGCGGCGCGCCGGTCGGAACCGTGTGCGATGCATCCCGGGTCTGATCGATCAACGCGGCCAATGCTGCAATCGTCGGGTGGTCGAACATCGCGCGCAACGGCAGGTCGACGCCGTGGCGCTCGCGCAGTCGCGAGACGACTTGCGTGGTCAGCAGGGAATGTCCGCCCAGATCGAAAAAGCTGTCATCGATACCGAATCGATCGGTACCCAGCACTTCTGCCCACAGTGCTGCGAGCATGCGTTGCGAGGCGGTCTGAGGTGCTGCCGATGCCCCGGCCTGCGCGCCGTCGTCGGGTGCGGGGAGCCGGCGGCGATCGAGCTTCCCGTTCGGCATCAAGGGCAATTCGCGCAACTCGACGATCGCACTCGGCACCATGTAATCAGGTAGACGTTGGCGCAACATCGCCTTGATCGCCGCAGCATCGAGTTGCGTGCCGATCACATAGGCGACCAGCCGCGGATGGCCGGGCCGGTCTTCTCGCAGCACGACGGCGGTTTGCGTCACGCCCTCGCATTGCAACAGCGCAGCTTCGATCTCGCCGAGTTCGATTCGATAGCCGCGCAATTTGATCTGTCCGTCGGCGCGGCCAATGAACTCGAGGTTGCCGTCCATCCGGTACCGCGCGAGATCGCCGGTGCGGTACATGCGCGCATTCGGATGGAACGGATCGTCCAGAAATCGCTCGGCGGTGGCTTCCGGCCGATCGAGATAACCCAGTGTGACACCTGCGCCGGCAATGTAGAGCTCGCCTATGACGCCGATCGGCTGAAGCTGCATCCGTGCGTCGAGGACATAGCAGCGCGTGTTTGCGATCGGGCGCCCAATGGACACCGTGCCATTGCCCTCGATAGGGCGCGGTACTTCAAAGAAGGTGCTGTCTTCGGTGGTTTCGCTCGGGCCGTAAAAATTGCCGATGGTCAGCCACGGCATGCGGCGCTGGTACTCGCGCGCCAGATTGCGGTCGAGCGCTTCTCCGCCGCACAGCAGATAGCGTAGACAAGTGCAAAGCTCCAGCGCGGGTTCCGCAAGCAAAGCGCGGGCCGCCGATGGCGCCATGACCAAATGTGTGATGCCCAGATCCCGCACCGTGCGCAGCAACGCGGCCATGTCACGCTGGTCGCCGGGGCGCGCCAACAACACCGGCGCGCCGACCATGAGCGGGGTGAAGAATTCCCAGACTGAAGCATCGAAACTGATGGTGGTCTTTTGCAGAATCCGGGCGTCGGACCCGATGGCGAGCGCGCGCGCAATCCAATGTTTGTGATTGGTCATCGCGCGATGCGGGATGAGCACAGCCTTGGGATGTCCAGTCGATCCGGAGGTGAAGATCACATAGGCCGGATCCTCGGGCGAATTGACCGGCGCAGGATTGGTGTCGGGTTGTCCGGCGTTCAGATGATCGTCGGTATCGATCGCGAGCACCTGACACGCGTTCGGGGCAGCGGCAACGACCGGCGCGACCAAATGAGCTTGGGTGAGCACGAGCGGTGCGTGCGCATCCGCCAGCATCAGGGCGAGGCGTTCGCGCGGGTATTGCGGATCGAGCGGCACGTAGGCGCCCCCCGCCTTGATCACCGCGAGCAGGCCGACGACCAGATCGAGCGAGCGTTCCATGCATACGCCGACCAGCACTTTCGGCCCGACACCGCGTGCGCGCAACGCATGGGCGAGCTGGTTGGCGCGCGCGTTCAGCTGCGCGTACGACAATTGTTGTTCGAACAGCCGCACCGCTTGTGCCGTGGGGGTGCGCGCCACCTGCTGCTCCACGAGTGCCGCCATGCAATCGGTCGGGAATTCGATCGCCGTGGCATTCCATTGTTCAAGCAACAGCCGGCGCTCGGACTCATCGACCAGAGGCAGTTGTTCGAGCGCAAGCTCTGGTTGCGCGACCACTGCGCGCAGCGCGCGCACCAATCGCTGCGCCAGGCGCTCGATCGTGCTTTGATCGAACAGCGCAGTGTTGAACTCGAATTCGCCGAGCAATGCACCGTCCGACGGCGTCAACGCAAGCCAAAGGTCGGTGCGTGCGAGACCATGGTGAACGGGCAAAGAACGAGCGCTCAGGCCATCGAGGTGCAGCGCGGTTGCGCCTTGCGACTGCAGTGCGAAACCGATGTCATACAGTGGATTGCGCCCTGCATCGCGCGCGATGTCGAGCGCTCTGACCAATGCATCGACGGGGACGTCCTGATGCGCGAGGTCATTGCGCGTCTGTTCGCCGAGCTTGTGCAGCAGTGTCCGAAATGTCGGTGCCGAGGAAAGATCGGTGCGGATGGGCAAGGTGTTGGTGAAAAGCCCGATGGTTTCGCCGAACTCGGCATACGCACGGTTGGCGGCTGGCGTCCCCACGACGATGTCGGTCTGACCGCTATGGCGGGCGAGCAGCCATTGGAATGCGCCGAGCAGTACGGTGTACAGCGTGACACCTTCGTGTTGCGCCAAGGCGGTGATCGCTGCGACATCCTGCGCATCGATACAAAAGCGATGTACGCCGCCGCGCCAATCGGGCACAGACGGCCGGGGTCGGTCTGTCGGCAAGGCCACCGGTTCACTGCCGATCAGACGCTGCTTCCAGTAATCGAGCGCGCGCGCTGCGTGCTCGCGGTCGTGGGAGGCGCGCCATCGAGCATAAGCGCCGTAGGACGGCACGGCCGGCAGCGGCGGTTCTGCACCTGCAAGGCACGCCTGGTAGTGCAAGGCGAGCTCGCGCGCGAAGATCTGCGCCGACCACCCGTCGAACACAAGGTGGTGGACGACGATCTGCACGACGTGTTCATCGTCGCTTTGGCGAAAGACCGTGGCGCGCAGCAAGGCAGGGCGGTCGAGATCGAAGGGGCGGCGTGCACGCTCCGTCAGAGCAGCCGACAACATGGCCCCGTCATCCTGGTTCGTAAGATCGACCTGTTCGAGGGCGAATTCCACCTCGGCGTGGACTGATTGCAGCGCAGTTCCGTCGCGCTCGAGGAATGCAGTCCGCAATGCGCCATGGCGCGCGATCAGCGCCCTCAGGCTGCGTTCGAGCGCTGCGATGTCGAGCGGCCCGCGCAATTGCGTCGCATGACTGAGATTGAACATGCCGGTCGCCCCATGCAGGCGTTCGGCGAACCAGAGCGTTTGCTGAGACGCGGTCAGCGGAGTCTCGGCCGCCTCCGGTGCGGGCGCCGCAGTGCTGTTGATCGGCGCTGGAGGCTCGGCGTGCGCGTGCTCGATGAGCAATGAAAGTTCGCGTATGGTCCGCGAGCCGAGTTCTTCGATCGCTGGCGTCGCCGCGCCGAACCTTGTTTCCAGCGCATGATGCAACTGATAGAGCGACAGCGAATCGAGGCCCGCCCGGATCGGGGTCAGGTCGCCCGTGATCGTTGCCGCGTTGCCATGCGCGAGGTCGGCGATCATTTGGCACAGGCGCATCAGTGCTGGTGCGGCGGGGCTTGTGTCGGCAGCGGGGACGGCCGCAGCGAGCTCTGCATCCTCGCGATAGCGCGCCACGGCCTGCAGCGACTCTTCGAGAAAGGCACGCTTGGCCGATTGCCGTTGGATTTTGCCGCTCGAGGTTCTAGGCAACGATCCGGTTTTCAGAAGCACCAACTCGTGGATCGCGATCGCATGCTGGTCGGCAACGGCCTGTTTGATGCGCAACGCAAGCGCATCGATCTGGTCGTGCGGCACTTGTCGATCGATTTCCTGAGCGACGATCAATTTTTCTGCGTCGTCGCCGTCGATCGAGAACGCGGCGCCGTGCCCGGCGCGCACCAGCGGATCGACCGATTGCACGGTGAACTCGATGTCTTGCGGCGCGATGTTCGCACCGCGGATGATGATGAGATCCTTGACGCGCCCGGTGATATACAACTGCCCGTCATGCAGGAAGCCCAGATCTCCGGTGCGCAAATAACGACCGTCGGCACCTGCGTCGGCGGGCGCCACCGCGAACGTTTGCGCAATGGATTGCGGGTGCCCCCAATAGCCTTGTCCAACGCTTGGGCCGCGCACCCAGATCTCGCCGATCTGATCGGTGCGCGCGACTCGGCCGGTTTCGGGCTCCACGATCAGAATTTCGGTTGCCGGCAAGGCAGTGCCGCAGCCGACCAGTTCATGGGCGTTCGGTCCTGCGGCGCTGCTGACTTCTCCGCGGCGCAGAGCCTGTGCATCGAAGCGGGCGATGCTGACTCTGGTGCCGAATGACTTGATGGTGATGCCGAGCACTGTCTCCGCCATGCCGTAGGCGGGTGTGAAGGCCGTGCTGCCAAATCCGTAAGGCTGCGCCGCGCTCTCGAAATCACGAATCGTGGCGGGGTGAATGGGCTCGGCGCCGCATGAGGCGATGCGCAGGCGCGAGAGATCGCCATGCCAAGGCGCTTGATTCAAGGCCTTGGCGCAAGTCGCGTACGCGAAATTCGGTGCGCCGGAACAGGTGATGGCGAATCGATCGATCGCTTCGAGCCAGCGCAGCGGCCGGCGCAAGAAAGTGATCGGAGACATCAGAAAGCTCGGTGCGCCGAGAAACACGTGCATCAGCACCGCGTTCACAAGGCCGTAATCGTGGAAATGGGGCAGCCAGCTCAAGAAGCGGTCGGTATCGTCGACACCAGAAGCGGCCACCAGTCCTGCGCATTGCGCGAGGACGTTCGCGTGTGTCAAAACCGCGCCACGCGGTGCGGCGGTCGACCCGGAGGTGTACTGCAGATAGGCGATCGATTGCGAAGCCAATTCGTCCGGCGCCGCGCTGTGCGTGAACGGCGTCGGCGCCTTGCCTTCGAGCGCGATCCAGCAGTCGTTTGCCGTCGTCCCTTCGGCATGCATCTGTTCGCACAGGCGGCGCGTGCTCAGGACCACGGGCGCACCGGCATCGGCCTGAATGCTGGCCAGACGCATGCTCGTGGACTTCCAGCGCAAAGGATCGGGCGCCGGGACCGGAACCGCGACGCGCCCGGTCAGCATGCAGGCCCAGAACGCGCGCACGAAATCTAACCCGGCGGGGTAGACCAGCAGGACGCGATCACCGAAGTTCGAGCGTTCGAGCAAGGCCTGTGCATACGACTGCGATTGCAGCAGCAATTCGCCAAACGAGATCTCTTCGAGCACCTGGAGATCGTCGCGCACCATGGCGTATGCCGTTGCATCAGCGCTGGCCGCGCATCGATGCAAGAGCAAATCGCGAAGGTGACGGGGAGGCGGGTTGTGGATCTGCATGACGAATTTGGGGCGTTGGACCGTCCTCGTTGTCGACAAGTTCACGGCGGCACCAACGATCGGTTCGTGAAGATGGCGGCGAATGCGCTTGGGTCGTCGCTAATCGATGCGACGCTGAAGCGAAGGCGCGTCAACGAGCCAGAAATTTTCGCTGCAACGTTCGTGACCGTGCTTGCGCGATCGCACGGGCGCGCACGGGAATCGAAACGCCCGCGTGAAAAATCTCACGCAGGGTGCCAATCGTGCTGCGGATGCTGCTGCTCGGTTGGGGCACGTTCGGGGCGCATCGCGGCCTTGGATGGTCGTGGGCTGACCGCGTTGATGACCGGTTCCGGCCATTCACCGAGCCAGGTGGTTGCCAGGCTAAAGAGTCGTTGTTGTGCGTCGAGGGTCGTCAAGGTGTGATCGATACCGGGGTCATAGGTACATTGCACCCTGCCGAGAAAGGCTTCTTTGCGGAAGCGTTCGCTGAATTGATCGGCGTAGCTATAGGCCTCGAGGATGCTGCCCGAATAGACGAGATGGATTTGCACGCCCCGATCGACGAGTGCCTGCATCTGCTGCGCGTAAAGCTTGCGACTGGGGCGGTTCACAAAGCCGAGTGGTTGCGCGCTTTGGTTGCTTGCGGTGGATGTGCTGCGGTGCTCGCTCCAATGCAACAAGCGGTGCAGGTAGCGACGCAACCGCGTCGTTGCGGCGCGGCGGGCGTCGTATTGGAAGCGTTGACGCATGCGTTCGATGAGCGTGCGTGCGGTTGGGTACGCGTGGCCGTCAATGAGCAGCAAGCCATCCACACGAGCGTCGCGCTGCGCAACTGTGAATGCGTTGTTCGCGCCTGAGCAAATGCCGACCAGGATGAAACGTCGCACGCCGGTCAGGCGTTCGAAAATGTCCATCGCCGAGCGTGCGTCCCGGATCGTCTGCTCTTCGAACGAGGCGCCGTCGTCCGAGCGGCGGCTGTCGCCAATTCCGGAAAAATCGAAACGCAAGGCCGGGATGCCCATCGTCGCGACATGGCGAGCCAATTTGACATATGCGCGGTGCGGGCCGACATGGTGCACGACCCCCGCATTCAGAAAGATCACCCCGATCTGGCGTCGCACATTGCCGGTCGGTTCGGTCAAGATGCCGTAAAGGCGATGGTCGCGCCCGAACTGGATAGGCGTTTCGCTCATGCGAACGCCTCATGGAATTGTCTGGCGATGAGATCAAGCATGTCGCTTGGTACCAGTGCGGTATTCATTGCCTCTTCCGATGTCCAGTCGAATTGGACGCTCGATTCGATGAATTGCGGTTGTGACTGGCTCAGGCGACATAGCGCCTGAATTTCATTTGTAGCAGCACCTGCTTCAGACGAGATGATCGTCAGTGCAGTGTCCGATTGCAGAAATATTTCCGACTTGATTTGACTCAATTGCCACGCGAGATGTTCGCTGACCGCGAATCCCAGTGCTTCGCGCATGGCCTTGGGCGGCGTGTCCGAAGCTGCGGCGAGCCACGCCTTGGAAGGCAGGCTGAAGCTCGCCTTGACTGCGGCGACGCTTTTGTCGGCAAGATGGGCTAGGTAGGCTTCGCCATTGAGGATCGGGTCCCAGGCGATGAGATGCTGTGGGCGAGGCGATGCGTCGCGGGCGGCGAGGAGCGCAAGCGTTGCGCCCAGTCGCGCACCGATCCAGGTGACCTGTGAGCAATTGGCCCTGCGCAACAGTTCGGCGTGCGCGGCTTGGATATCGTCGATCCATCCGTCGATGTCACCCTCGGCGTCATCTCCGTCGGAATCGCCGGTGCCAAAATAATCGAAGCGCAGAACGTCGATGCCCATGCGTTGCAGACGATCCGCCAGAACGCGAAACAAACGATGGGTGCGGATGGATTCCTGGCCGAACGGATTGCAGATGACGACCCCGTGTCGCGGACCATGGGCGTGCGCATCGGTGTGCATGAGCCCGATCAACTGGCGATGCTGGCGGCCGAAACGTAAAGGCGTCATGGGCTCGGGAGGGGAGTTCTAGGAGGCTGATGCACTGATCGGTCGAAGTATTTCCGGTTTTTTTCTGCAAGGCGAAGAAAACAGCCGGAAAATGTGCCGCATCGCACACCCGTTATTGGATCTGGTCGGCGCGTTTCGTTCGGCCGGTGCGAAATCGTGGTTGCGGATAGGGATTTTTCCGGATTGTTCTTCTGATGGCCCGACAAATTGAGCAAGAAGAATGAAAATTCATTCTTTCGCTGCGGCGGCTGGTGGGGCTGGTTACAGGCTGAGCCGGGCTCGGGTTGCGAGCTCGCGATTGACATGCAATTTGTCACGCGCTAGCATTTGAGGTTCCCTGTGGAGGGGTGCCCGAGTGGCTAAAGGGGGCAGACTGTAAATCTGTTGGCTTACGCCTACGTTGGTTCGAATCCAACCTCCTCCACCAGCGAAGACAGTGTGAAGACGTGATGACGGGGCCAGTCCCAGCCAGCATGTTCAGAAGCGCGAGGCGGGAGTAGTTCAATGGTAGAACCTTAGCCTTCCAAGCTAATGACGCGGGTTCGATTCCCGTCTCCCGCTCCACACCGTCGGATGTTGTTGCGAAAGAATTTCGCCCATGTGGCTCAGTGGTAGAGCACTCCCTTGGTAAGGGAGAGGTCGCGGGTCCGATTCCCGCCATGGGCACCAG
>CAXBRX010000070.1:0-11642 GCA_963977835.1 uncultured Derxia sp. | reverse complement strand
GCCATGTTCGCGGCGGCGTTGGAGACGCGCTTGGAGATCATGAAGAAACGGGAGAGCTCGATCGCGCCCATGTCGGCCTGGCCTCCGTAGTTGCGCGGGAAGCCTGTGCCCCGCTGGTCGTAGGGCGGCACGAAGTCGGGGTTGCGTCTGCGGGCACGCCGGTGCGCAACGTAGGGATGCACGGCGCCGCCGCTCACCGGCCCCGGGCGGATGAGCGCCACCTGCACCGTCAGGTCGTCGAGGTTCTCGGGCCGGGTCTGCAGCAGGCTCTGCATCTGCGCCCGGCTCTCGATCTGGAACACGCCCATGGTGTCGGCGTCCTGAATCTCGGCGTACACCGCGGGGTCGTCAAACCCGATGCGTGAGAGGTCGGGGGCACGGCCATGCCCTTCGGCGATGAGGTCGAGGCACTCCTCGACGGCGCTCAGCATGCCGAGGCCCAGCAGGTCGATCTTGACGAACCCGGCATCGGCGCAGGAGTCCTTGTCCCACTGGCAGATGCGGCGCCCCTCGAAGGCCGCGGGCACCACGGGCACCAGTTCCACCAGCGGCGTGGCACTCACCACCATGCCGCCTGAGTGCTGGGCCAGATGACGGGGGAGGCCCGATGCCTCCCGCGCCAGCGCAGCCAGGGCCCGCCAGCGGCGTGATCGCAGGCGGTCCTCGCCGCCCGGCATGCGGCGGATCATGAAGCGCCAGCGCCCGCCGGGCTCGGGCAGATTCGACATCGAGTACGCGCGCGCGCCGACCACGCCCGGCGGATAAATCAGCGCGTACTGTCCAGGCAGAAAGTTCGCGGCCGGCGGCATCGCGAAGGTGAACTCGGCAATGTCGCCCGTGACCATGCGCCGCATGAGCAAGGTGGCCTGCGTGCGCTGCGGCGCCACCACCGGCCGGTTGGCGTCGTCGCAACGCACACGGATGCGGCAATCGCCAAGCGGCCGCGATTGGCAAGCGAGCCGCTTGCCGCGTTTGCGGTCGCGCTCAGACAATCCCGGTGCATCGGCCCAGAGTGTCTGCACCTCGCCTTCGATCAGATCGAACCGGCAAGCGCCGCATCCGCCGACGCTGCATTCATGCGCGAAGCCGATACCCGCGCGCAAGGCGCCGCGCAACAGGCTGTCCTCTTGCGCAGACATCGCGAATGCCGGTCCGCCTTCGATCTCGATGCGATGCTGCACGCTCGCCCGATCGCCGCCTTCGCTCATATGCCGAGCCCTTGGCGGAATTGCCGTGCAGCGTTGACCGCGCGTGCCGGCGCATCGCCCGCGTCGGGCAGCGCCGCGCGATAGACCTTGATGGCCTCGTCGGCGAGCGGCTCCCATTTGCGGATCCAGTTGGCGAGCACATCGCGGTTGGACGGTTGTTCGAGCGCGAGGCGCACGAGTTCCGCAGCCCAGCGCCGATGGCGTTGCGCATCGAGCAAGTGCGTATCTCTTCGGCCGTATACCCGAGCATGGTGCGAAACGCCGGATTGCCTGCGCGGAACAAGCCGCCCGCGTCGGAGAGCGCGATGCCCACCGGCGAATGCTCGTAGATCGCCCACCAGCGATGCTCGGATTCGCGCAGCGCATGCTGATTCGCGATCAAATGCCGCGTGAGCTGCGTCAGATCGTGGCTTTGCGAAGCGAGTTCGAGGCGCATCGCATCGCGGGCACGTTTCACCGTCACGAGGTTGCTCACCCGGGCGCGCAATTCATGCACCGAAAACGGCTTCGTCACATAGTCCTGCACCGACTCGGCCAACAAGCGCGCGCGCAAGCCTTCATCATCCTTGGCCGACAACACGAGCACCGGCACATCTTCGAGCGCTGGTTCGGCACGCATCGCATCCACCAGCCGATCGCCGCCCAGGCTAGGCATCATCAAATCCGTCACGACCAGGTCGGGCACATCGGCCATCGCTCGATTCAAGGCGATGCGCTCGTCGGCCGCGGTCACCACGCGGTAATCGGCGCTCAAGGCTTCGCGCACGAAACTGCGCATCTGCGGATTGTCTTCGACGACGAGCACGGTCGGCCGGTCCAGCGTGCGCGCTTCGACCGTGCTTGCGATCTCCTCAGGCATCAACTCCGCGATCACGCCGTCGGTCGCCGCCTCGGCGTCGATGTCGGTGCCCAGCCCCGGCCGGCTCGCCACATAGGTGCCGTGCGGCGCCTTGAGCGGAATCTCGACCTGGAACAAAGCGCCGCCGCCGGGCGCGCTCGTCACGCCGATGCTGCCGTGATGCAATTCCACGAATTCCTTCGCGATCGCAAGACCGAGCCCGGTCCCGCCGAAATCGCGCGTGGTGCCTTGCTGGCCTTGATGAAAGCGCTCGAAGATCGCTGTGCGCATCGGCATCGGCACGCCGGGGCCGGAATCCTGCACCGACAACAAGGCGCGGCCATCGCCGCTGCGTTCGAGCGCGCACCGGATACGTCCGCCCGATGGTGTGAACTTGAACGCATTCGACAGTAGATTGAGCAGCACGCGTTCGAATTTCTCGCTGTCGATCTCGGCCTCGATCGCCTGCGGCGCATGCACGACATACGACAACGCATGTTGGGGCGCAACGGCATGGAATTGCTCGGCCACCGATCGCACGAGCGCGCTCAATTCGACGCGCGCGTAATGCGTGTCCATCTTGCGCGCATCGACCTTGGCCAGATCGAGCAGATCGTTCACATGCTTGAGCAAGGCCGCCGCATTGCGATGCACGACCTGCAATTGCGAGCGTTGTTCATCGGTGAGGTTCGCGCCGGTCGCAAGCATCTGCTCGGTCGGGCCCAGGATCAGCGCGAGCGGCGTGCGCAATTCATGGCTGACATTGGCGAACAGATCATTCTTGAATTGATCGAGTTGGCGGATCTTGTCGAGCAGGCTTTGCAACTCGGCATTCTTGCGCACCACCTCGGCTTCGACACGCTTCTTGGCGGTGATGTTGCGGCCTTCGGCCAGCAAAAAGACGATGTCGCCCGCCTGATCGCGCACCGGCAACAAGGAGAAATCGACGACGATGGTTTCGTCGCCGGCCGCCTGCCCGTAGATTTCGATGTCGCACCGGATGAATTCGCCCTGGCGCGCGCGTTCCACGAAGCTGCGCTGCAACTCCTCCGATTCGCGCGAGACCTGAAACCAGCGCGCCTGCCAGAACGGCTTGCCTTCTATGTCTTCGAGACGGATGCCCGCGCCTTCGAGCGCGGCCCGATTGATTTCGAGCGTCCGACCTTCGGCATCGAGCAGGCCGACGAATTGATACATGCCGTCGAGCACGATGCGCGCAAGCTTTTCGCGCCGGGTCTGCGGATCGTCGAACTCCGAGAACGTCACCGCGCCGATGCGCTGCAACGCCTCCCGATGGGGGCTTTGATCGTTCACGAACACCTCGGCCGGCTTAGCGCGCGACGTCGACGACGGTGCGCCCGCGCACCTGGCCTGCCAGCACCTGCGGCGCGAAATCGATGGCTTGCGTCAGGCCGATCTCGACCGTCATCGCATCGAGCTTGGCGGTGTCGAGATGCACGGCCAGCAGCGCCCAGGCTTGACGCCGCGTGGCGTTGTCGACGAAGACGCTGTTGATGCCGTACAGCGTGACGCCGCGCAAGATGAAAGGCATCACGGTGGACGGAAAATCCGCGCCTTGCGCAAGGCCGCAAGCGGCCACCGCGCCATTCCATTTCGTCGCGGCGCAGGCATTGGCCAGGGTATGGCTGCCCACGGTGTCGACGACGCCGGCCCAACGCTCCGATTGCAAAGGTTTGCCCGGCGCGCTGAACTCGGCGCGATCGACGATGCGCGCAGCACCCAGGCCTTGCAGATACTCGGCTTCGGCCGGGCGTCCGGTCGACGCGACGACTTGATAGCCAAGGCCGGCGAGCAAAGCCACCGCCACCGACCCCACACCGCCCGCCGCCCCGGTCACGAGCACTTCACCGCCATCGGGTTGCAGGCCGTGTTTGCGCAGCGCCGCCACGCACAAAGCCGCGGTGAAACCGGCCGTCGCCAACACCATCGATTGCCGCGTCGTGAAGCCGGCCGGCAATGCCAACAGCCATTGCGCCGACAGCCGCGCGCGCTGCGCGAGGCCACCCCAATGCGTCTCGCCCAAGCCCCAACCGGTGACGACCACACGGTCCCCAGGCTTCCACTCGGCCACATCGCTGTGCGCCACCGTGCCGGCCAGATCGATGCCCGGCACCATCGGCCAGGAACGCACGATGGCACCGCGGCCGGTGATCGCCAATGCGTCCTTGTAATTGAGCGCCGAATACTCGACCTGCACCTCGACCTCGCCGGGCGGCAATTGCGCCGCGTCGAGGTCCACCAACTCAGCGCGGGTGGCCTTGTTCTCCTGCGTGAGCATCAATGCCTTGAACATCAGAGGTCTCCTGTTCTTATCCGCGAACGCGCCCTTGCGGCGCGCCCGGTGCCGGATCAGCGCGGTTCATCGATGCCAATGGCCGATGCCGCGCGTCCTCTGCACAGGATGATCGGCGTTTCGATCCTGCGCAACCCGGCGCGATCCCGACCGCGCAGCCGCACCGGCGCATTGCTCTGCCCGCCGCCTTAACAATCGGAATGCGAACGATTCGTATTTGTGTTACTGTTGTTTCACCTTAAATCCCATCTCAGCGGCGGAGAAATCCAACATGACCATGATCGGCTGCGGCCGTTTGACCACTTGCGTGCTGCTGTTGGCCGGCACGCTGGCCCTGGCCTCTTGCGGAGGCGGCGGCACCGCTGCCGACGAATCGTCCGGCACCACGACCAATACGGGCATGTCGGCCCAGGCGCTGCTCGGCGAAAAGATCTTTGCCGACACCTCGCTCTCGGCCACCGGCCAACAATCGTGCGCAAGCTGTCATGACAAGGACCATGCCGATGCGCCGCCGAATGCGCTCGCGGTGCAGCTCGGCGGTCCGCTCGGCAATCTGCAAGGCGTGCGCAACGCGCCGTCGATCCGCTATCTGGCCAAAAACACTGCCTTCTTTTTCGCGGCCGACGGCACGCCCACCGGCGGCTTCTTTTGGGATGGGCGCGCCGCCTCCTTGGCTGCGCAAGCCGCCGGCCCCTTCCTGAATCCGCTCGAAATGGCCATGCCCGACAAGGCCAGCGTGGTGGCCAAGCTCGCCTCCGCCAGTTACGCCGCCGAGTTCAAACAGTTGTACGGCAATCTGATCTTCAACGATGTCGAAGGCGCTTATCAGCGCATGACGCTCGCGATCCAGCAATACGAACTCGAAGAAGCGCGCTTCAACGCCTACACCAGCAAGTACGACGCTTTTCTGCGCGGCACCGCGCGCCTGAGCGATCAGGAATTGCGCGGCCTGTCCTTGTTCAATTCGCCGGTCAAAGGCAATTGCCTGGCCTGCCATCCGTCGGCCCGTGGCAGCGATGGCTCGATGCCTTTGTTCACCGACTTCACCTACGACAACCTCGGACTGCCGCGCAATCCTGAAATCGGTGCCAATGCCGATGCGAGCTATTACGACTTGGGGCTATGCCAGCGCGCCGATCTGACCACCCGCACCGATCTGTGCGGCGCGTTCAAGGTGCCGTCCTTGCGCAACGTGGCGGTGCGCCAGGCCTACTTCCACAACGGCTATTTCAAATCACTCAAGGAAGCCGTGACCTTCTACGTCCAGCGCGACACCAATCCCGAGAAGTGGTACCCGCTCAATGCCGACGGTTCGGTCGCCAAGTTCAACGACCTGCCCGCGCAATACCACCGCAACGTCAACACGACCGAGGTTCCGTACAACCGCAAGCTCGGCGACGCCCCGGCGCTCACCGACAGCGAGGTCGATGACGTGGTCGCCTTCCTGAACACCCTGACCGACGGCTACACCCAATGAACCTGGGCGCCGCACGCACGGCCGCTCATCACGCACACCACTTCCCGCACGGAGAACTTCGATGAATCAAACCCAACGCAGCTTCGGTCTGCCCTCGCAACTCGCTTTGGCGATCGGCCTCGCCTTCGCGTCTTGCGGCGCCAGCGCGCAAACCGCGTCCGAGACCGAACTGGCGCGCAAGCTCGACCAGCTCACGCGTGAACTCGCCGACGTGAAAGCGCAGCTATCGACGCTGCAACAACAACGCGCGCCTGCACCCGCCACTGGCAACGCGCCCACGAGCGCAGCCGCCGCACCGGCGACTCCGGCCAACGCACCCGCCATCGCCGTCGCAGCGCCGGCCGAGCCCGCCACAGTGCTGACCAGCTACGGCGAAATCAATTACACCCGCCCCACGCGCTCGGGCCAGGACCAGAACACCCAGGCCGATGTGAGCCGCTTCGTGCTCGGCTACCAACATCGTTTCGACGAGCGCACCAAGGTCGTCACCGAACTCGAAGTCGAACACACCGTCTCATCGGCCGACGATCCGGGCGAAGTCGAAGTCGAGCAGGCTTATGTCGAACGCCAGCTCACGCCCACCTGGTCCGCGCGCGGCGGGCTGTTCCTGATTCCGATGGGGCTGCTCAATGAAAACCACGAGCCCACTGCCTATTACGGCGTGCAGCGCAATTTCGTCGAGACCGCGATCATCCCGACCACCTGGCGTGAAGGCGGCGCGCAATTCATCGGCAATTTCGACAACGGCCTGACTTTGCAAGCCGGCGTGAGCACCGGGTTCAACATTTCGAAATGGGATGCCGCTTCGACCGAAGGCAGCGAATCGCCGCTCGGTGCCATCCATCAGGAAATGGCGCTCGCCAATGCGCGCGACCTCTCGGTGTTCGGCACCCTCAACTGGCGCGGCGTGCCGGGCCTGCTGGTCGGCGGCGGCGTCTTCACGGGCGGCGTGTCGCAAAAGCAGGCCGTGACCAACTCGCGCGTCACGCTGGCCGACTTGCATGCACGCTGGACCCCCGGCCGCTGGGACCTGAGCGCTTTGTACGCCTGGGGCATGCTGAGCAACACCGCGGCACTCAACACGCCGCTGGTGGGCAACCCGACGCTGATTCCGCGCTCGTTCGACGGCGGCTATCTGCAAGCGGCCTACCAGCTCTGGCGCCAGGATGAATACTTGCTGGCGCCGTTCGCGCGCATCGAGCAATTCAACACCGCGCGCACCTATGCCGACCTCGGCGCCGGCCTCACGCCCGCGGCGGCGCAGACCGAGCGCGTGGTGACCGTGGGCGCCAATTTCCAGATCAACCCGAGTGTGGTCCTCAAGGCCGATTACCAGCGCTTTCATGTGAACCGCGACGCCGACCGCTTCGACCTCGGCCTGGGCTGGAGCTTCTGAGCATGCGCGTGCGCATCGAAGCACCGCTGGCCGCGCTGGTCGTCATGGCGCCGGCCAGCGCTTTCGCGGTCGATTACCTGAGCGCGGATCAGGCGGCGCGCATGATGTTTCCGCAGGCCGAGCGCTTCGAGCCGCGCACGCTGCAATTCGATGCGGCGCAGATGCAGGCGCTCGCCGGCCAAGGCCTGGCGCCGCGCGCACCGCAAATGCCGGTGCTGGCGGCGCGGCGCGGCGAGCGCGTCCTCGGCTACGTCGTCGTCGATGAAGTCGTCGGCAAATTCGAGCGCATCACCTACGCGGTCGGCATCACGCCGCAGGCGGCCGTGGCCCAGGTCGAAATCCTGTCGTATCGCGAAAGCCATGGCGGCGAAATCCGCCTGCCCGCGTGGCGCAATCAATTCATCGGCAAGGACCATGCGGCGCCGCTGCGCGTGGGCGAAGACATCACCAACATCAGCGGCGCGACCCTGAGTTGCACCCACCTCACCGATGGCGTGCGCCGCATCGTCGCCTGGATGGACGCGGTGCGCCAACGCGGGGGCTTGTGATGCAGGCCACTGCGCCCGAGGCTCGCGCCTGGCACCGGCGCGCACGTCCGCTGCTCGGCACGCTGATCGACATCGGCGTTGCGCTGCCCGACGCAGACGCGGCCCATGCGGCTTGCGACGCGGCCTACGCGGCCATCGCCGAGGTGCAGGCGTGTTTGTCGCGCTTCGATGCATCGAGCGACATCGCGCGCTTCAATGCTTTGCCCGCTGGCGCGAGTCTGCCGCTGCGCGCACATACCCGCGCCGTGCTCGACGCTGCGCGCGCCTTGCATGCCGACAGCGGCGGCCTGTTCGACATCAGCCTGGGCCTACCGCAAGGCTGGGATTGCGATGACCAGCGCCTGTACAAGCAGGCGCGCGATGTGCAACTCGACCTCGGCGGCATCGGCAAAGGCCATGCGGTCGATTGCGCGGTCGAGACCTTGATCGCGCACGGCTGCACGGCGGGCTGGGTCAATGCGGGCGGCGATCTGCGCGCCTTCGGTCCGGTGGAAGTGCCGCTCGCGCTGCGCGACGAAGCACACGGCGGCACCCGGTACCTCGGGCACCTAGCCGACGGTGCCTTCGCAACCAGCCATTTCGCGCCCGGCAGCCGCTCGCATGTGTACGCGCAGGCGGGCCGCCGCGTGGAGGCCCATGTCAGCGTCGCGGCACCGCAATGCCTGTGGGCCGACGCTTTGACGAAAATCGTCGCACTCAGCGGCGACGCTCGGCATCCGCTCGTCGAGCGCCTGGGTGCGCAGGCCTGGCTGCACTGAACCCGCCCGCGACCATGCACCCCACGATCAACACGCTCACGCATTGGCAACGCCGCGTCCTCGCGGCCACCGCCTGCCTGCTGAGTTTCACGGGCTTGCTCTGGCTCGTCCTGCATTACGCCATCGGCGGCCCGATGGAAGACCTGCCCCATCCGGCGGAGGCCTGGACGATGCGTCTGCACGGTGCCGGTGCCTTCGCGGCCTTGTTCGCGCTCGGCATGCTCGCGGCTCACCATATCCCGGTCGGACGACGTCTGGCCCACCGACGTCACACGCGGCATATGCAACGGCAGTACCGCAGCGGCCTCGTGCTTTGCGTGCTCGCCGCGCTGCTCGTCGCAACGGGCTATGCGCTGTACTACCTGGTGTCCGAATCGGCCCGCCCGGCCCTCGGCTGGACCCATGCCGGCCTGGGCGTCGCGCTGCTTGCGTCGGGCTTGTGGCATCGCGCACATCGCACGCGTCGCGCTCCGCATCTCGCTTCATAGCCTGCGCCGCTTGCATTGCGAGCAGGCAGCGCCGACACTGCCCGCGAGCAAGGAGACCGCCGCACATGATGAAGACGCCGACCAAACCCGGTCTGGATTTTGTTTACGACCTGATCCATCGCTGCCCAAGCGCGGCGCTCGCAACGCATTCGGTGGCGGCACCCGGCTTCCCGTTCGCCACCTCGGTCGCGATCGCGCCGATGCGCGACCATCGGCCATGGATGCTGATCTCGCGCCTGGCCGAACACCGCATCAATCTGGAAGCCGATCCGCGCGCGAGCCTGCATCTGATCGATCCGCAAGCGCAGGAGCCCATGAGCGCCGCGCGCACGACCCTGGTGGGCAGCGCAGTGCGCGTCGAGCCCAGCGCGCAGGAACGCGCACGCTTCCTGCGCTACCAGCCGACGATGGAACCGCTGCTCGGCCTTGGCGATTTCGCGTTCTTCGCGCTCGACTGGACCAGCAGTCGCGCGATCGGCGGCTTCGGCCGCATGGGATGGGTGGAGGCCGACGCAGCCCCCGCCGCGATGAGCGCCGAGCAGGAAGACGCCTTGCAAGCCGAACTCGCGCCGCTGCTCGATGCGCAGACTCAGTGGCTGGGCTGCGACGCCCAAGGGGTCGATCTGCTCACCGCGAACGGGCGCGCACGCCTTGTCCTACCTATCAACGCTACAGTGGATCAATGGCGCACGGCGTTGCGCTCGGCAACGCTGCGCTGAACACCGGCACCGCGCAGCCGTCGAGACGGCGCGCGGCACCGACTGCGCGTCAGGCCGGCAGCCCGCGAACCAGATCGTTGTAGATGTCGTCGGGGTCTTCCAACCCGACCGCCACCCGGATCAAGCCTTCGGTGATGCCCGCCGCAGCGCGCGCTTCGGGCGTGATGCGGCCGTGCGTCGTCGTGGCCGGATGCGTGATCGTGGTCCGCGTATCGCCCAGATTCGCGGTGATCGACACCAGCTTGGTCGCATCGATCACCGCCCAGGCGGCAGCGCGCAAGGCGGCCGGATCGGTGCTGCCATCGGGCGCCTTCACTTCGAAACTCACGATGGCGCCGCCGCCCGATTGCTGTTGCAACGCGAGTGCGTGCTGCGGATGCGAAGGCAGCCATGGGTGATAGACGCGCGCCACACCCGAATGCGCTTCGAGCCGGGTGGCGACTTCGAGCGCATTCGCACTGTGCGCGCGCATGCGCACCGGCAGGGTCTCCAGTCCTTTGAGCAGCACCCAGGCGTTGAAGGCCGACAAGGTCGGGCCGGCCGAGCGCAGGAAAGGCAGCACTTGTTCGTCGATGAAGCGTTTGCTGCCGACCACCGCACCGCCGAGCACACGGCCTTGTCCATCGAGATGCTTGGTGGCCGAATGCACGACGACATCGGCGCCGAGCGCCAAAGGCTTTTGCAGCACCGGCGTGCAAAAACAATTGTCGACCACGAGCAGCACACCGGCCGGCTTGGCGATCGCCGCCAGCGCGCGCAGATCGGCCAGATCCATCAAGGGATTCGACGGTGTCTCGGCGAAGAACAAGCGGGTGTTGGGTCGCAGCGCAGCCTGCCATTGCGCGGGGTCGGCCGCGGCCACATAGGTGGTCTCGATGCCGAAGCGGCTCAGGATGTTGCTGAACAATTGCACGGTGGACCCGAACACGCTCGCCGAGCAGACCACATGGTCGCCCGCGCGCAAGGTCGCCATGCAGCACGACAGGATCGCGCTCATGCCGCTCGCAGTCGCGATGCAGGCCTCGGCGCCTTCGAGCGCGGCCAGGCGGTCCTGGAAGGCAGTGACGGTCGGATTGGAAAACCGTGCGTACACATTGCCGGGCGCCTGGTTCGCAAACCGCGCCGCCGCTTCGGCAGCGCTGCCAAAAACGAAGGAAGACGTGAGAAACAGCGCGTCGGAATGCTCGCCGAACGGCGTGCGCTCGGTGCCGGCGCGCACGGCCAAAGTGTCGATGGACCAGGAATGGTCATCCATGGTGATGCTCCCTGAATGCAAAAGCCCCGTTTCAGCTTGGCGCTAGAACGGGGCTTGAGACGCTCTGACGCGCTTTAGCAGGATTTGTCGACGCGCGGGTAGCGCATCCGCGCCCGCAAGCTGACCATCAAATCGGCGCGATGTCTGCATTAGACCCGAGCGACGCCGCCGGCGTCAAATCAGCGCGCCTGCAATTCCTGCGCGGTGACCACCCGCCGCCCGCTGTGCAACGCCGTGAGCGTCTCGACGGCTGCGGCCGCGACGCGCGTCGAGCGCACCGGCAACAAAGTGGTCGGGATCATGTGGGCGAGTTGCTGGAACCACCAGCGCATGAAGCGTTCGGCGATCGAACCGCCCTTGCCGCTGCGCTCGCCCGCCGTCGGCCTCAGGATCACGATGGCGTCGAAGCCGGCGCCGTGGACGGCCTGCTCGGCGGCATCGATCAAGGCATCGGCGAACACCGACGATTGCAAATAGACCTCGAGCGGCGACACCAAGGCGAAGCGGCGTGCACCGCTGGCGCGCGCGCTTTCGGCGAGCGCGGCAATCTGCTCAGCAGGATATTCAGCGAACGCGTCATCGCGCCCGAAATACGAAGCGCCCGACATTCCATGCTCACTGCCTGCGATCAGGCAATAGAC
>CAXBRX010000069.1:0-11651 GCA_963977835.1 uncultured Derxia sp. | reverse complement strand
CGAAATGCGGGCGCGCGCCTGGTGTCAGACGGTACAAATAGGTGCCCCAGGAGGCGAGCGCCGCGAGCACGGTTTCGACGGGGCCGAGCACGCCAAACCAGACCAGGGCGGCGCCGCCCGCAGCGCAGGCAGCGCGCAGTGTCTGGGCGACGAGATGCGGAATCAGGCGCGTCAGCACCGTGGTGCGCATGTCGCCTTGCGATTGGTTCCACAGCACGGGGACGCCGGCTGCCTCGCTGAACGGTGCGGCCCAGGCGAACCACCAGACCAGCACCGCCACGCTGCGCGGCTGTTCGGCGTAGAAGACCGGAAACAAGCCAACGGCCAGCGCTACCGACACCAGACTGCCCAGCCCGCGCAAGACTGCGACGGTGCCGAGCAGGCGATCGCGGTCGTGTGGCCGATGCACGAGATCGCGTACCACCGTATCGCCCAGCCCCAGCCAACTGAAACCGCCGAGGAAGGTGGTCCAGGCCATCGCGAAGGCTACCGCGCCGAAATCGCCTGGCCCCAGATGGCGCGCGACCAGCGCCGTGACGCCCATGCCGACGGCCATGCGCAAGCCGCGCTCGGCCAATGGCCAGGCCGATTTCGACGCGAGCTTGGCGGCCAGCGCGCTCATGCGGCGTCGGTTGCTTGCGCGCTTGGCCGACGCAGCGCATGCAATTGCGGCGCGAGTTGCGCGGCCAGCGTCGTGTAAGCGCGCTCTTGCAATACCCAGCGCCGGCCGAGTGAGCCGCGTGCGCGGGCACCGTCCGGATCGCGCAGCAAGGCGCAGATCGCCTCGGCAAAAGCCTCGGCGGTAAAGGCGCAGACCAGACCGCCGCCGCTGCGCTCGATGACGTGACGTTGATCGGGAATCGCATTGCCGACCACAGGCAGGCCGAGCGCGAGATACTCGACCGCCTTGGTCGGTGAGGACACATCGTGCAGCGGACCGGGCGGAATGGGCGACACGCCGAGCGCCGCAGCACCGATCGCGCGCCAGGCTTCACGCATCGGCCGTGCGTCGAAAAAGACGATGGCGCCCTCCGGACAACGGCGTTGCGCGTACTCGGCGAGCCAGCGTGCATCGGCCGGTGTGTCGGCACGGCCGATCAGCGCCAGGCGCGCGGTCGGGAATTCGCGCAGCACGAGCACCATGGCTTCGACGAGCAGGTCGAGCCGGCGCGCCAGATTGAGGGAACCCAGATACGCGATCCATGGGCCGGGTGCATGCGCCGGCAAGGTGTCGTCGGGCGGTGCGGTGCAGACCAGTTGCGCATCCACGCCCATCGGAACCGCGAACAACTTGCTGCGCGGCACGCCGGCGCGCGTTTCGGCATCGCGCATGGCGTCGCTTTGTACGAACACCCGGTGCGCCAGCGGCAGCGCCGCGCCGCGCATCAACAAGGCAGCCAACGCACCGCGCCACCACGCGACCACTGCGCGCGGCCAGCGACCGGCGCGCGCATGGTCGCGCGCGAGCAGACGATCGCCGAGCGGCATCGGAAACGACATCCAATACGCCAGCGCATGCGCACCGCGCCAGCGGGCCAGCAGAAAAATCGGCGCGGCGAGGATGGGCAGATCGCGCGCGATGACAAGGTCGTAACGCCCGCCCTCGCGCCAGGCGACGGCGCAGCAATGCGCGGCAAAGCGCAGCAGTTCGAGTGCGCGCGACGGCGATGCCCGCGAGATGAACAGACGCGCGCGTGTCGTGCAGACTTTCTCGGTGCTTGCGCCGCGCGGTGGTGGTGCGACGAAATCGGTCGCGATGCCGTGTGCGCGCAGGCATTTGTCGAACAGCACGCGCACATCGGCGCGGGTGGGCGGCGCCGGGTCGCGCATGAACATCAGGATCTTCATGCGCGCACGCGCATTGCGGCGACGCGGTTCGACCAGAACAACACATAGCCGACCACGAAAGGAAGAAAGAACTGGATCGACACATGGTCGATCGCTGCGCCGTTGTATGGCAGGCTCGCCAACAGTCCGGCCAATGCGCCCACACAACCATCGAGACAAGCGCGGTGAAACGGCGGAATGAATTCGTTGTTCGATAGCCTCATCGCGCGTAGCGCCGCCGTCATCAACACGGCACAGAAGGCGAGCAGGCCCAGCAGGCCGGAATCCCAGAGCACGATGGTGAGTGTGGAGGTGTTGAGCTTGAACGGAAAGCGCTTGGCCATCACACCCTGGCCGATGGTCTCACTGGGGCGGCTCGCGGTCAGGCCATAGCCGAGCAGCAATTTGTCCAGTCCGTCCTTGTTCGCGGTATGCAGCCAGACCAAGGGCGCGCCGAGCCGGCTGACTTCGCCGGTTTGATAGTTGATGAAATCGAGATTGGATTCGTCGCGAAAAATGTAGTCGAGGTAATCGCTGGTCTCTGATTGGCGGCTCTTGGCGACGCGCCCGCCGTATTCGTCTTCATAGAACAAGGCCACTGCGCTCAAGGCAACCAGGCCGATCAGCATGATGCCGAAGGCCATTGCCGGGCGTCGAACGAAATCCCGCCGCAACACCACGGCGATCACCATGGGCATGAGCACGAAGAAGAACTTGACTTCGCCCATGGCCACCGAGACCAGGGCACTGACGAGCACCGCGCCGCCGAGCACGGGCGAGATCTGCCTGACCTTGAGCAAGGAGACGACGAAGCCGCAGGCAATCGCAAGGAAGATCGCCATCATGCCGCTGGCGCCGCCGCCGTTCGGATCGCCGCCGAAGGTACCGACCACCGCATCCCAGTTCTTGTCGATGGACATGAAGTGTTGGATCACGGTGAATGGCAGTTGCAGAATCGCGATGGCGAGAATCAACAGCCAGCATTTGCGCAAGAAGGTCTCATCGATCGCGCGCGAGGCGGTCAGGAAGGTGATCGCCCAGACGAACAGGAAATGCTTGCCGCCGACGAGGATGTTGATCAATGGGGTGCGGTTCAACGCGGCACTGATCAGCACCAGGGCGAAGAACGCGAACAACAGCCAGATGAACAAGGGAATCGGGCGGCGTCGTTCTGCAGCCGGCACATGGTGGCCGAGCGCATCGAGCGGAAGTTTGAGGATGAGGAACATGCACAGCATGTAAGGCACCCAGAACAGCTTGACGATGCGCAGGTAATACATGCCGAGGCCGACGACGACGAAGCCCGTGACGATGAGCAAGGGCAGCACCCAGCGCGCCGGGACGAAGAGGAGCATCGGACCGAAGATCGCCGCGAGCAGCAACAAATCGATTTGCGGCGAGCCGAGTGCGACGATGATGCCGAGGAAGGCGCAGACGGCAAGCAGCACGGCAAACGCGAGCGCGGCCGGCAGACGGCGCAGCAATTGCAGCAGCGCCGTGAGCAGGAGCGGGGAGGCGCCAGATGCGCTGCGGGCGTTCATCCTCGGGCCTCGGGTGAAGTCACCGCAGGCCGGCGAGCTTGAGCCTGGTCTTCTCGTCGACCGCGGCGAGCAATTGGCGCAGGAAGTCGGTCTGCGCGCCGTAAGCCGCATCGGCGTCGTTCGAGAAGCTCGACACCCGGACCAGCAAGCCGTCCGGAATCTTGCCGGCGAGCCCATAGACGATCTGCATGGCCAGGCGCTCGGCGCGGCCCATCACCACGTGGTTGCCCATGGTGAACCAATAGGTGACCGGCTCCGAGCGGCGCGGCTTGACCGCGTGCATGTGCACGGCCGGCACTTCCGAGCCGCTGATGGTCAGCACCGCGGGGGCGATGTCGCGGATGCCGAAGCCTTGCGCCGCGTAACAGACCTCCTGCCGATGCACCTTCAGGCTGTCGCTTTGGTCGCCGCCATAGGCGATGACGAGCATCATGTGCTCGCCCGCCGAGTTCACATAAGTGCGGGTGAGGATCTGATCGTAGATCTTGTCGAGCTTGGCTTGCGCGTCCGGGCTCGGCGGGATCGTGACCATGTCGGGGTCGATGCGCCAATCGCCGAAGTTGCGCGGAATCGCCGCTTCGAGTTGAAACGTCAGATCGGGCGCGGGCTTCGGATGCGCAAACTGCGCGGCGACCGCCACGATCGCCATCAGGGCGCCGATCAACCAGATCGTCCAGGATTTCGGCATCTCAGACTCCTTGCTTCGGCGTGCGTGTGCGGCCCGATCCGAGTACGCGCACGAGCACGGCGTCGATCGCGAACAACGAGACCAGCGCCACCATGAACAGCACGATGCCCGCAGCCCAATGCAGGAAGCCTTGCCCGGCTTCGTCGCCGAAGTGGTAGGTGATCAGGGTCAGCGCCATCACGCGCAGCACATTGGCGAAGAAGGCGATCGGCCAGATGGCGGCCAGCATGATGGCGTTGTGCAGCACGCTCGCGCGCCGGACGATGTAAAGGTAGAGCAGGCCCATCGCCGACAGCGAATACATCGAATTCATGCCCGAGCATGCATCGGCGACCAGCATGCGGTACTGGCCGATGGTGATGATCACGCCATCGCGCGCGATCGGATATCCGGCGTGATAGAGCAGCATTTCGGCGGCCGCCGACACCCGGGTCTTGAGCGCACTCGTGATCGCGACGATCACGAACGGCGGCAAGGGAATCAGAAAGACCATGAACAACAAGGCGAACCAGCAAATGCGCAGCGCCTGCCAGCCGAGCAAGGCCAGCAGCGCGCCTGCGACGATGGGCAGTTGCGCGCTGACTTCGAACAAGGGCAGGTTCAGCGAATGGCCGATGAAGTACATGAACAAGCCGAACGCGAGCGCGATGCCCCCGGCCCAAGGCGCGGGGCGCGGTGTCAGCGCCGCCAACTCGGCGCGCTTGGTCCAGAACAGCCAGCAACAGACCATCAGGACCAGCGGTCCATGCTCGTATTCTTCCTGCGTCCACAGGCCGTTCCACAGACGGATCCAGGTCGGCACGAAAAGCGCGGCCAGGCCGATGAAGATCGGCAGCCAGCGCGCAAGCGCGCGCGGATCGAATGACAGTTGATCTAGTCGGGCGGACATCGGCTCGGCCTCAATAATCGTTGACGACCGCGCCGACGACTTGCGCGCTCAATTTGTTCAGGCCGTCGGTCAGCATTTGCGCGTCGGCGATGCGGGTGCGATGGCGCCGCGTGACGAGCAGGCAGCCGCTCGAACGCACGGCGATCGTGGCCGATTCGCCGAAATGCGCCGCGGCCGGTGTATCGATCAGGATGTACGGGTACACATGGGCGAGTTCTTCGAGCAGCAGCGCGAATTGCGCGCGCGACAGCAACTCTTGCGGATTGGGCGGCAGCGGGCCGCAAGGCAGCACATGCAGGTAGTCGATGCCCGGCACTTCGCGGATCGGCGCAGCGGTCGTGCGGCGCGACAGGTGCGACGACAAGCCGACCGCGTTGTCGACACCGAACAGGGTGTGGATGCGTCCGCCGCGCAGGTCCGCATCGACGATCAGGGTCGGCTCGCCGAGTTGCGCAAACAAAATCGCGAGGTTGGCGCACACATGGGTGCGTCCGTCGCCCGCCGACGGGCTCACGATGGCGAGCGTGCGCTTTTCCAGATCGCTGTCGAACCAGCGCATCGTCAATTGCGAGCGCACGCCGCGCAGCGCCTCGGCCTGTTCGCTGAACGGATCGTGCAGCACGACAAGGTCATCGCCGAACAAATGGCGTTCGCCTTCAGGCACGAACAGGCTGTCGTGCTGGATGGCGATCGCATGATCGACCTGGGACTGCGACAGCAAGCCGAGTTCGATCGCGCATTGGCCGAAAGGACGCGCGGGTACGCTCGTGCGCTGATGCCGCAGCACGGTTTCGACCTGATCGTGGCTCATGCGCCCTTGCTTGATCAGCAAGGCGCCGAGTCGGCGCTCGGTCACCACCGACGGATCGACCGCGGCAGACCGGCCCTCGCCATCGATGGCGTGCAAGAGGGGGGAAGAATCGAGTTTGATCGGACGGGCCATGTTCGCCTCATTGCGTTGCCATGGCCGGCGCGGCCAGGCCGGGACGGCGCTTGCGCTTGATGCGCGGATTCGCTTTGCCGAGCACGCCGAGCAAAGGCAGCGCGAGACCGTGCTCGACATCGTCTTCGGCGCGCACGCGCCGATCGGCGAGTTCGAGCACCAGCGCAACGCCGAGGCCGAGCAACAGGCCGAGCACGGCGGACAGGCTGAGGTTCAGACCGACGCGCGGGCTCGACGGTCTGCTCGGCGCAACGGCCGGCGCCAGGATCGAGGCGATGGTCTGGTTGGTCTGGCTTTCGAGCGAGTTCTGAGCGAACCGTTGCAGCGCCAGGTCGTAGATCTTTTGCGAGTTCTCGACTTCGCGTTGCAGCACGGCCATCTCGTCGCGCAACTTCTTGAGTTCGAGCACGCGGTCTTTTTGCGCAGCGACCGCCGCCCGCAGATCGGCGACCCGCATCGCGCTCGCGCGCGAGGACGCGTGCGCGCTGCTCGACGAATGTTCGAGCTCTTCGGCCACGCGTTGGCGCAGGGCCTCGGTTTGCGCCAATTGGCGCTCATAAGTCGGATGCGCACGGCCGTATTGATTGCCGAGTTCCTGCAGCGTCGCTTCCTGGCGCGCGAGCTCGGTCCGCAATTGCGCGAGGATGGGCGACGCCGAGACTTCAGCCACGCTGGCGACCGTGGGGCCGCCTTCACCGGCGCGCGCCTTGCTGTCGTAGTTCTGCGATTGCGCGAGCACGAGCTGGTTGGAAAGCTCGCCGAGCCGGGCGTTCTCCACATCGAGCCGTTCGTCGTCGCCTACGATGCCGTTGCGCTGTTGAAAGGCCGACAGCCTGGTCTGGGCGCGCTCGAGGTCGGCGCGCAATCCTTTGAGCTGTTCGTCGAACCAGCTCGCGTATTGCTTGGCCGGCGAGGTGCGCAATTCGAGCGTGGTGTCGATGTAGGCCTTGGCAAAGCCGTTGGCGATGTCGGCCGCAAAGCGCGGATCGTTGCCGGCAAAGCTCAGGGTCACGACGGCGCTGTCGCGCGAGGGCGTGATGTCGAGCCGCTTGAGCAGTTGGCCCGCGAAGTAGGCTTCGATCGTGCCCTGGCCCTTGGTCTCTTCGCGGTATTGCTGTTGCGCAGCCGGCGCTTTCGGAATGCCCAGTTCGGTCACCACACGCTCGGCCACCTTCTCGCTTTGCATGATGTCGATCTGGGTGGCCATGAAGGCTTGGGCGAGCAATTGCTGGCCTGGGTTGGTCATGCCGCCGAGCACATCGGTCATCTTCGGCTCGATCACGATGGTGGTCGCGGCGGTATACGTCTTGGGCAGCAACAGCGTCACGATCGCTGTCGCGCCGACGGTGGCCGCGAAGATCGCCGCGATCGCCCACCAGCGTGCACGCAGGATGACGAGCAATTGGCGCAGGCTCATGCAGGCTCTCCGGGAATCAGAACAGGCTTTCGCGCACGTAGATCACATCGTCTGGGGCGACGCGATCTTCGAGCGAAGCATCGATGGTTTCGGTTTTGCCGTCCTCGGCGCGCCGCGTGATGCGGATGCCGCGCTGGGTGCCGCGCTGGGTCGGACCGCCGCCGGTTGAGAGCGCTTGCATGACGGTCATGTCGCGCTCGATGCGAAAGGCGCCCGGCCGTTGGACCTCGCCGTAGATGTAGAACATCGGCGCACGATGCACATAGACGACATCGCCGCCGCGTATGACCGGATCGTCCTCGCTGCGCTTGCTGCCTTCGTATAGGCGCGGAATGTCGATCACATAATTGCGGATGCCGTCCTTCTCGTGGCGGCTCAGGACGGCGCTGTCGGCGCCGGTCGGCACGATGCCGCCCGCCAGCGCAAGGATGTCGCTCAGGGTGTGCACCGTGTCGAGCGGATAGCGGCCCGGACGATTGACCTGGCCGAGCACCGAGACTTGCTGGCTGCGAAATTGCACGACATTCACGCTGACTTGTGGCCGCTTCAGAATTTCGCGCGCTTCGAGCGCCTTGGCGATCATCGTCTCGATCTGGGCCGTCGGGCGCGCGTTCACATCGAGGCTGCCCGCAAACGGGTAGGTGATGTGGCCTTCGGAATCGACCCGGACTTCGAGTGTCAGATCATTGTTCTGGAACACCGAGATGTGCAGGATGTCGCCCGGACCGACGACGAACTCGGGCGCGGCGCGTTTGGCGTCTTGCGCGTGCGCGGCTTGCGTCAACGCCGCCGCCAGCACGACCACCATCGACGCGACGCGCGCCAAGCGGCCAAGCACGCCCCAACCGTGCGCGGCCAGAACGCCAAACCGTGAGCGCAAGAACGCAAACAAGACAGTGCTCCCCAGGTGTGAACGTGTGCTCAGCGCAGACCGGCAACGCCCTTGTCCAGCGAGCCGGCGCCGGCTTGTGCGGCGGGTGCCGCCGCGGCAGGCGCAGCGCCTTGAGACACTGAACCCGGCGCGGCGGTGTTCGTAGCGGCCGGTGCGGCGGCGGGCGCAGCGTTCGCCACCGGGGCGGCGCCCGGCTGCAGCTTCGCGTAATCGCCCACGTATTCGAGCTTGGCGGTATCGCGCAGGCGCTTGAGTTCGTCGCGCGCGATTTGTTCGCGACGCGTCGTCGTGAGGTATTGCTGGATCGAAGGCGCAGCGTCTTTTTCGCTGACCGGCGCACTTTGCGCGGCCATCAATTGCAGCAAGGACACCGAGCCGTTGTCGCCTTCAAAAATGCCGATCTCGCCATCCTTCATCTGACTCAGGCGCTTGAGTGAATTCATCGGCAGACGTTCGGCGGGGCGCACCGCTTCGTTGGCCGTGAATTCGATCTTGTTGTCGCGCAACCAAGGCGCGGCTTCGGCAATGGCCTTGAGTTTGCCGGCCATGGCTTTGAACGCCTCCATCTGGTTGGCCGGCACGCGCGCCGACACTTCGCGCAAGCGATAGACCTTGCGGTCGCCGAACAGCGGCGCATTGTCGGCGTAATACTTCTTGACGTCGTCGTCGGAGACTTGCGCTTTGGCGCCGAGCGCTTTCTGCAAATACGCTTGGGCAAGAATCTGATGCCGCGCCGCTTCGATCGCGGCCAGCACCTCGGGGTCGCGATCGAGCTTCTTGTCCATGGCCTGGTCGACGAGCAATTGCTGGTCGATCAGCCCTTCGAGGATGCGCTTGGTGGCGGCCTGACGCTGGTCTTCCGGCACGGTGCCCAAGCGCGCGAGCTGTGCGTTCACCAAGTGCACCGAAATCTCGCTGCCGTTGACCTTTGCAGCCAACTGGGTTGCACCTTTTGTCGACGACCCGTTGCCGCAGGCAGCCAGGGCCACGCATGCGAACACACCGAGAACGAGCGCTTTCATCAGACCGCCTCCTGAACATTGGAGGACATGAAGCTACGCGAGCGCAATGAAGGTTCGGTGTCAGTTTTCGGAAGCATTTGGTACGGAGCTGGCCCGCCGCGCCGCATGACGCGGCGGTGCCATGCTCATTGGCGACGGTTGCGGGTCGCCACGAAGCCGACCGCGAACAGCGCGGCCGCCATCAATCCGAGGGTCGACGGTTCCGGCACCGCGGACGCAAATTGCAGATTGTCGAGCGCGACCAGGCCATCGGTGACGCTGATGGTCTTGATGTTTGCCGAGTTGCTGGTGATGCCGAAGAAGCGGCCGTCATTGACGCCGCCGCCGGTCAGAAATTTGACGGTATCGGTTTCGATGACGGTGCCGTCGGCATCCAGGGCCGTGATCGTGAAGCCGCGCAGATTGTTGGTCTGCGCCGGATTGACGTAGTAATTGAAGAAGGCGCCGAAGGATTGCACCGCGGTGCTGAACGTGAATTGAAGCGACCCGGCGTTGTCGGTGGCGATGAAGCGCTTGCTCGCGTCCCAGAGCCCGTTGGCACCGAAGTTGTAGTTGTTCGTGCTTCCCGCCGAAACCACCGGACCGATCGAAGACGTCGGCGTCGACAAGAAGCTCACGCTTTCGCCCAGCACCGAGGTCAAGGTTTGCGAAGTGATGTGTGTCGTCGTCGTACCGTCGAATTCATCGAAGGTGATGACGTCGTTCATCTCGGGCGTTGCCGCAGTGATCAAGCTGGCGCTGGCCTGATCGACGGCGAGCGTCGCCAGAGCGCAGGCGAGTAAAACAGTTTTGAGTGCCATGCCGGCCTCCAAGAAAATGGTTCTGGTGCAACTGGATGCAATGCGTTTTGCGACGGCGAGAGAACCGCAAGGCGCGTGAAGGTACGCCTGCAGTGTGCGAAGCAAATGTGACAACGTTCGAGCGGCCGCTCGCCAAACCGGGAGGCAAACGGACCATGGGGCTGATGCTTTGGTGCTAGCGTTCGCCGGCTGGAACCACCGATTCGATCCAGGCGCGATGAGGTGCCAGAAACTGGCCCCCACTCGTTGCACCGAAGCCGAACGGGACATGCCCGGGCGCGCTGGATTGGCTCACGAAGGAGTTGATGCCGACCACCACGACGCCGGCGCGCGTCTGGATGAATGCCGGGCTGCCGGAATCGCCGACCGCCAATCCGGTTTCGCGCAGATTGCCGAGCGAGGCCGAGCGTTGCTTTGCGCCTGCGGCCGGGGCGTCGAAGCGAAACAAATAAATGAGCGGCTCTGGCGATTCGGTCGCGTGCATCAGACCTTCGATGCGGTTCGCGCCGACACGGCGCAAGGCGGCGTTGGCCGCCACCGTCGGGCCGCGATCGGCATTGCCCGAAGCGCCGTACCCGACGAGGAGAAGCTCGGTGCCTTCTGGCGCCGCCTCATGCGCGATGGCATAGCGCCGGGCCTGCTCGGGCGCCGCCTCGTCGAGTTCGAGCAAGGCGAGATCGCCACTATGGATGCCATTGCCGAGGCTGCGCGGAGACGGGTGCCGAACGATGCGTTTGACGCGCAATCGGTGGGTCAGATCGCCATCGAGGTTGAGGTTGAACAGCGCATCGTCGGGCGCGGTGGGCGGCACCACATGGCCGGCGGTCAGCACGAAGCGCGAGTGCAGCAGCACGCCGGTGTAGACGCCACCGTGAGCGCTGATGCTGCCCACACCGCTCCACGGCGAGCGCGTCGAGCTGCACCGCGAGTGGGTAGAGGAAGACGATCTCGATGTCGAAGAGGATGAAGAGCAGGGCGAAGACGTAAAACTTGATGGCGAAAGGACGGTGCGGATCTTCGATTTGATCGACCCCGCATTCGTAGGGATCGTACTTGGCCTTGGTGTAGGTTCGTTTCGGGCCGAGGAAAGTCGAGACCGCGATGCCGCCTACTCCGACGGCCACGGCGAGTCCCACGTAAACCAGCAACGGGAGGAACTCGCTCAACATCCTTGTCTCCGACCTTTCATCTTTCTTGCCAACACTCTGCGGGTGAAGCAAAAGTTAGGAAAACCCGGGGCTTGCATCCCCCGGTACATCCGGTGTTTGTGAAATTTTTTAAAATCGCGAAATGTCCCGATGGTTTGTGTATCTCGTCCTTTGTCAGGACAGATCGCTTTACTGCGGAATCGCCAACAATATTGAACGTAGGATTGCGGAGCACAATGCCGGAACCGGAGCCAAATACATCGTTCCGGCCCGGCGTCCCGTAAAATGCGCATGGAAGCGGGCCGTCAACGGCAAATCAACCGCATTGAAACTGGAATACTGGATAAAGCGACGGGATTCCGCTACTAAAACGGCGATTGTACAGGGCGCTACCCGGATTGTGATTACACGCACCGGAGAATTCAAACTCGTCCAGCCTTAGCCGACAGGTTTGCCAACTCTTCATTGGCAAAACCGCTTATCT
>CAXBRX010000068.1:0-11656 GCA_963977835.1 uncultured Derxia sp. | reverse complement strand
CGGGTCGGCACCAGCACCTTGCCGCCCATGTGGCCGCACTTCTTGACCGAGGCGAGTTGGTCTTCGAAGTGCACGCCCGAGGCGCCCGCTTCGATCATGGACTTCATCAGTTCGAAGGCGTTCAGCACGCCGCCGAAACCGGCTTCCGCATCGGCCACGATGGGCGCGAAGAAATCGACATCGCCCTTGCCTTCGGACCATTGGATCTGGTCGGCGCGCTGGAAGGTGTTGTTGATGCGCTTGACGACTTGCGGCACCGAGTTGGCCGGATACAGCGATTGGTCGGGGTACATTTCGCCGGCGTTGTTGGCGTCGCCCGCGACTTGCCAGCCCGACAGATAGATGGCCTTGAGGCCGGCCTTGACCTGTTGCATGGCCTGATTGCCGGTCAGCGCGCCGAGCGCATTGACGAACGGCTCGGTGGTGATCAGGTTCCAGAGCTTCTCGGAACCGCGCTTGGCCAGGGTATGCTCGATCTGGATCGAACCGCGCAGGCGCACCACGTCATCGGCGGTGTAACCGCGCTTGATGCCCTTCCAACGAGGATTCTCGTTCCAGTCCTTTTGCAACTTTTGCGCTTCGAGTTCGCGTGACGTCATCATGGGCCCCTTGGTTGGCGTGTTGAAGAATGTTTGGAAAGCTCAACTCTTATATAAGAGTGTATTGATCCCCCCACCCCGACTCAACCACCAAAGTAGATAAGCGCTTAATAATTTTCTCTTTATATATCAATGATGTTCATGCGTCATTTCACGATATGAACTCACGTTTTCACGATTGAAACGGTTGAATTGCTGCGCAGCATCAGCGTTTTTCACGATGAGAAACATCACTTTCACAATGCGGTAAACCCTATCCCTTCGCGTATTTCGCCATGTCCGCCACTCCCCGCTCGATTTCCGCCCGCATGGCCTTGGCCGCGCGCGCCGATTACGCCGCCATCATCGATGTGCGCAGCGAAGGGGAGTTCGCCGTCGACTGCTTTCCCGGCGCGATCAATGCCCCCGTGCTCGACAACACCGAACGCGCCCGCGTCGGCACCCTGTACAAGCAGGTCTCGCCCTTCGAGGCGCGCAAACTGGGCGCAGCCTTGGTCGCACGCAACATCGCGCGCCATCTCGAAACGCGCTTCGCCGCGATGCCGCGTGACTGGAATCCACTGATTTATTGCTGGCGCGGCGGCAGTCGCAGCGGCGCGATGGCGCAGGTGTTCGCGCAGATCGGCTGGCGCGTGCAGGTGGTCGAAGGCGGCTATCAGGCCTACCGGCGCTGCGTCGTGCACGACCTCGAACAATGGCCTGCGCAATTGCAATTCGTCGTGCTCTGCGGCCGCACCGGTTGCGGCAAGACGCGGCTGTTGCACGCGCTGGCGCAGCGATCGGCGCAAGTACTCGACCTCGAAGGCCATGCGCATCACCGCGGCTCGGTCCTGGGCATCGATCCGCAAAGCGTGCAACCGAGCCAGAAGGCTTTCGAATCGTCGCTGCACGCCGCGCTCGCCGCGATGGATCATGCGCAGCCGATCTTCGTCGAAAGCGAAAGCGCAAAAATCGGGGCCTTGCGCGTGCCGCAAGCACTGCATGAACGCATCCGCGCCGGACGCTGCCTGCGCATCGAAATGGACGATGCCGACCGTTGCGCGCTGCTGCTCGAAGAGTATCGGCACCTATGCCAACAGCCCACGCTGCTGCGCGATCAACTCGCCCGGCTAAGGGTGCTGCACGGCCATGCGGTGATCGAGCGCTGGGAAAAACTGGCGCAGCAAGGCGATTGGCAGACTTTGATCGACGCCCTGCTGCGCGAGCATTACGACCCGGCCTATCTCAAATCGACGCCGCGCTACTTCCCCGGCTATGCAAACGCGGTGCGTGTCGAAGTGTCGACCCGCACCGATCCGCTCTTGGAAGAGGCCGCGCGACGCGTGCTGGCCGCGTCGCGCTAGTAGATCACCGCGCCCGAAGGCGCCGCTGGCAAATCAGGGCGTTGCGCCGAGATTCGATTGCATCACCTCGACCTTGGTGCGAGCACGCAAGGCATCGATGGTGGCGTTGAGTTCGGCTTCGCCGATGGCGCGCTCCAACGAGGCGTTGAGGGCTTTGCGCTGCGCGTCGGCATCAGGAACGTTGCCCTTGCCCACCGCATCGATCCGGTACACCGCGTAGCCTTGCGGACCGAGATCGACCCCGACATAGGCCGGCAGCTTCGCGGCATTGGCCTTGAAGATCGCACGCATCGCGTCGGCAGGCACAGTGCTCGGCGTGCTGCGCGAGAGCTTTTCGGGCGCGGCAAAGCTGCCAGTGCCCTTGCCTTCACGCCAGCCGGTGAGTGCCGCGGCTCCCGCTTCCTTGGCCAGCCGCAAGGCTTCCTGAGCGCGCACCGCTTCCACCACCAACGGCTTCACTTCGTCGAAAGGTTTGACGGCGCGAGCGCGGTAGTTGGTGACACGGCCCGACACCAGGGTGTTCGGCGCCACTTCGATGGCCTTGGTGTTGTGCTTGTCGCGCGTGGCGTCATCGGCAAACACGGCCGCCAGGAATTTGGCGTTCGACAAGACCGGATCGCCCTTCACGCCGGCGCGCGTCAGCGCCGCCGCAGTCTTGATCTGCAGGCCCAATTGCGTGGCCGCGGGCTTGAGACTGTCCAATTGCTCGTAGACCACGTTGTTGAAGGTATCGATCGATTCGGCGACCTTCTTCTTGGCGAGCTGTTGGCGCACTTCGGTTTCGATGTCGCCGCGCACAGATTCGAGGCTGCGCGTCTCGGCCGGGCGAATCGCGCTGGCCTTGATGATGTGGAACCCGTCGGTGGTGGTGACGATGTCGCTGATCTCGCCTTGCTTGAGCGCGAACAGCGCATCGTCGAAGGACTTCACCATGACGCCGCGTGCGTAGTACTCGAGATCCCCGCCATGCTCCTTGCTGATCGGATCGTCGGAATACTGCTTGGCCAGACGCGCGAAATCGCCGGGCGTCTTGCGCACCTGGGCCAGCACCGACTCGGCCTTGGCGCGCGCCTGCTGACGCACCGCATCGGAGGCACCTGCGGGCACTGCGAACAGGATGTGGCTGGCCAGACGCTCTTCAGGAACGCTGTAGCGCGCCTTGTTTTGCGCGTAGTACTGCTTGAGGTCGTCGTCGCTGATCTTGATCGACGCGCCGATCGCATCGGCGCTCAGCACCACGTATTCGATGTCGGCCTGCTCGGGCGTTTCGAACATCGCCTGATTGGCGTCGTAATAAGCCTTGGCGGCCTCATCGGTCGCCTGCGTCTTGGCAAGAAAATCTGCCGGCGCGAAACGCAAGGCCGCCACGGTCCGCTCCTGGGCGACCGCATCGGAGACCTGGTTGGCCACCGCCGTCGACACCAGCACCGAAGTCGCCGGATACATCGCGAGTTCCTGCACGCGCAACCTGTCGCGGAAGTCGGCTTCGAACTGCAATTCGGTCATCTGCTGGGCGGCGACGAAACGCTGATACAGCTCGGGGCTGAACTTGCCGTCCTTCTGCAAGCTCGGCTCGGATGCAAGACGCGCGCGCAGTTGATCGTCGGTGATCACGAGGCCTTCATGCTGTGCCTGGCTCGACAGCACATACTTGACCACGAGTTGATCGAGGATGGCCTGACGCTGCTGCGGCGTTTCGAGCATCTTCGGATCGACCGCATCGCCATAGGTCCGCTTGAGCTGTTCGAGCTGCTCGCGCACCGCGCCATCGAATTCCTGGCGGCTGATGCGCTGACCGTCGACCTTGGCGACCGTGTTGACGTCGCCTTGCATGCGGCGATACCCCTCGACGCCAGTACAGGCGAACGGGAAGATCAGCGCGATCAGAATGATTTGAGCCCAGCGCTTGTTTTCACGAATCCATTCGAGCATGTGCGAACCACTTAAAGCGATTTGGTGGTGACAAAGAAAAAAAGCGAACCGTTCGCACGGTTCGCTTCCTCTCTTGGCGGAGTGGACGGGACTCGAACCCGCGACCCCCGGCGTGACAGGCCGGTATTCTAACCGACTGAACTACCACTCCATGACTGATCTGATCGACATCTGTGCTTGGTGGGTGCTGAGAGGTTCGAACTCCCGACCTACGCCTTGTAAGGGCGCCGCTCTACCAACTGAGCTAAGCACCCTTTTCGCACGTCGATCCGCCAACTGCGCGAACCGGACATCGATTCAGAGGTGCCGAAGCACCAAAGACGATTAGTTTACAGCATCTTTCAGCGCTTTGCCAGCGCGAAACTTCGGAACCTTGGCAGCCTTGATCTTGATGGTCGCGCCGGTGCGCGGATTGCGGCCCGAACGCGCGGCGCGCTTGCCGACCGAGAAGGTGCCGAAACCGACCAGCGTGACCGAGTTTCCCTTCTTCAGCGTCGATTTGACTGCGGAGATGATCGAATCGAGCGCACGTCCTGCCGCCGCCTTCGAGATGTCGGCTTGCTTGGCAATGTGATCGATGAGTTCGGTCTTGTTCACGGGACGTCCCCTCGTGGATGAATCACCGTCGGCGCGACGCCGACGATAGAACAGAAGAAATGACAGGTACTCCGAGTGATCTCGTCGCGTCGCTCGTGTACGGGGCAGGCAATTAAAGCAACGAGGCTATAGCGCGTCAAGCAAGCATGCGCAGCATTCGATCGCAGCGCACACTAACCTGACGCGTCAAGCACTCAATGTTTCACGACGTCCGCGTCGGAAGCATCATCGGACGCCGTCTCGACGGCCGCAGGCACTTCTACCTTGGCCGGCTCTTCGGGCTCGTCGGGCAACGGGGTCGGCGCATGCTCGAGCGCGAGTTCGAGCACCTTGTCGATCCATTTCACCGGAACGATTTCGATCTTGTTCTTCACGTTGTCGGGAATCTCGGCGAGGTCCTTCACGTTCTCGTCGGGAATCAGCACGGTCTTGATGCCGCCGCGATGCGCCGCGAGCAGCTTCTCCTTCAGACCGCCGATCGGAAGCACCTCGCCACGCAAAGTGATCTCGCCCGTCATCGCCACATCGGCGCGCACCGGAATGCCCGTCAGCACCGACACCAGGGCCGTCGTCATCGCGATGCCTGCGCTCGGACCATCCTTGGGCGTCGCACCTTCGGGCACGTGCACATGGATGTCTTTCTTCTCGTAGAAATCGCTCTTGATGCCCAGGCGCGCGGCGCGCTTGCGCACCACCGACATCGCCGCCTTGATCGATTCCTGCATCACATCGCCGAGCTTGCCGGTGGTCGTCGTGCGGCCCTTGCCAGGCACCGCCACGGCTTCGATGGTCAGCAATTCGCCGCCGACTTCGGTCCATGCGAGCCCGGTCACCTGGCCGACCTGGTTTTCCTTTTCGGCAACGCCGAAGGAATACCGGCGCACGCCCAGGTACTTGTCGAGATTCTTCGCGGTGACATGCACCTTGCCGGCGCCCTTGTCCTTGCGCAGCAACAGCGCCTTCACCACCTTGCGGCAGATCTTGGAAATCTCGCGTTCGAGCGCGCGCACGCCCGATTCGCGCGTGTAGTAACGCACGATGTCGCGGATCGCGGATTCGGCAACGACGAGTTCTTCCTTCTTCACGCCGTTGTTCTTCATCTGCTTGGGCAGCAGATAGCGCAAGGCGATGCTGACCTTCTCGTCCTCGGTGTAACCCGACAGGCGGATGACTTCAAGACGATCGAGCAAGGCCGGCGGAATCGCGAGCGAATTCGCGGTCGCGACGAACATCACGTCGGACAGATCGAAATCGACCTCGACGTAATGGTCCTGGAACGTATGGTTCTGCTCGGGGTCGAGCACTTCGAGCAAGGCCGACGACGGATCGCCGCGGAAATCCATGCCCATCTTGTCGACTTCGTCGAGCAGGAAGAGCGGATTGCGCACGCCGGATTTGGTCAGGCTTTGCAGGATCTTGCCCGGCATCGAGCCGATGTAGGTACGACGATGGCCGCGGATCTCGGCCTCGTCGCGCACACCGCCCAGCGCCATGCGCACGAACTTGCGGTTGGTCGCCTTGGCCACCGATTGGCCGAGCGAGGTCTTGCCGACGCCCGGAGGCCCGACCAGACACAGGATGGGCGCCTTGACCTTGTCGACGCGCTGTTGCACGGCCAGATATTCGAGGATGCGTTCCTTGACCTTCTCGAGGCCGTAATGGTCCTCGTTGAGCACCTTCTCGGCGTTGCTCAGGTCGTTGTTGATCTTGCTCTTCTTCTTCCACGGAAGATTGACGAGCACATCGATGTAATTGCGCACGACGGTGGCTTCGGCCGACATCGGCGACATCAGCTTGAGCTTCTTGAGCTCGGAATCGGCCTTGGCGCGCGCTTCCTTGGGCATGCGCGCCGCCTTGATCTTGGCTTCGAGCTCTTCGAGATCAGCCCCTTCTTCGCCTTCGCCGAGTTCCTTCTGGATCGCCTTGACCTGCTCGTTCAGGTAGTACTCGCGCTGCGACTTTTCCATCTGGCGCTTGACGCGCCCGCGGATGCGCTTTTCGACCTGGAGGATGTCGAGTTCGGTTTCGAGCTGGGTGAGCAGATGCTCGAGCCGCAGCGAAGTCGAGAACATCTCGAGGATGGCCTGCTTCTGTTCGAGCTTGAGCGGCAGATGCGCGGCGATGGTGTCGGCCAGACGACCCGGCTCTTCGATGCCCGACAACGAGGTCAGGATCTCGGGCGGGATCTTCTTGTTCAGCTTCACGTACTGATCGAATTGCTGAACGATGGCACGCCGCATCGCCTCGGTCTCGGGACCTTGGCCTGCGTCGGCTTCGACCGGCGTGAGCTCGCACATCAGATGCGTGGGCTCTTCCTGGATGGTATGGATGCGCGCACGCTGCGCGCCTTCGACCAGGACTTTGACCGTGCCATCCGGCAGTTTCAGCATCTGCAGAATGTTGGCGATACAGCCGATGTCGTAGATGTCCTCGGAAGCAGGCTCATCTTTCGACGCGTTCTTCTGTGCCACCAGCATGATGCTCTTGCCCGCTTCCATCGCGGCTTCGAGTGCCTTGATGGACTTGGGTCGCCCGACAAAAAGCGGGATCACCATGTGCGGGAACACCACCACATCGCGCAGCGGCAGCAGCGGCAATTGGATGCGTTCGGGAGGAAGCAAAACGGAATTCGACATGGTGTGGGTCCTCGAGGGGAAGCTTGAGGGAGGATGTAAGGATGATACTCGCAAAAAACAAGCCATCCGCCCAGCAAAACCAGGCCGCGGCAGGCTAAAAACCAGCTTGCCGACACAAAAAACAGGGAAAACGCGCATCGCCGCGTGCGATGCGCATCACGGCCTCAAGCAAGCGCCGAAAACGACGCCCGCTCGAGGCGCATGGCCTCAGCCGTCCGAACCGGCGACCTTGGGCTGCTCACCGTAGATGAGCAAAGGCTTGGCGTCGTTGGTGATCGTGTTCTCGTCGAGCACGACCTTGGCGACATTGTGGAGATTGGGCAGCTCGTACATGGTGTCGAGCAGCGCATGCTCAAGAATGGAGCGCAGGCCGCGCGCGCCGGTCTTGCGCGCCAGGGCTTTGCGTGCGATCGCCCGCAACGCGTCCTGCCGCACCTCGAGATCGACGTTTTCCATCTGCAACAGCTTGTGGAATTGCTTGATCAGCGCGTTCTTGGGCTCGACCAGGATTTCGATCAGCGCGTCTTCGTTCAATTCGTCGAGCGTCGCGACCACCGGCAGGCGGCCGACCAGTTCGGGGATCAGACCGAACTTGATCAGATCCTCGGGCTCGGTGCCGCGCAACACCACGCTGACATCGCGTTGCTCCTGCGACTTCACGGCAGCGCCGAAACCGATGCCGGTTTTTTCGGAGCGATTGCGGATGATCTTTTCGAGACCGTCGAACGCGCCGCCGCAGATGAACAGGATGTTGGTGGTATCGACCTGGACGAAGTCCTGGTTCGGATGCTTGCGCCCGCCTTGCGGCGGCACGCTTGCGACCGTGCCTTCGATGAGCTTGAGCAACGCTTGTTGCACGCCCTCGCCCGAAACGTCGCGGGTGATGCTCGGGTTGTCGGACTTGCGCGAAATCTTGTCGATTTCGTCGATGTAGACAATGCCGCGCTGCGCCTTGTCGATCTCGTAATTGCAGTTCTGCAGCAGCTTCTGGATGATGTTCTCGACGTCCTCGCCGACATAACCGGCTTCGGTCAGGGTCGTCGCATCGGCGATCACGAACGGCACATTGAGCAAACGCGCGAGCGTCTGCGCAAGCAGCGTCTTGCCCGAGCCCGTGGGTCCGACGAGCAGGATGTTCGACTTCGACAGCTCGATGTCGTCCTTCTTGCCCAGGTGCTTGAGGCGCTTGTAATGGTTGTAGACCGCGACCGACAAAATACGCTTGGCGGTGCTCTGGCCGATCACGTATTGGTCGAGGATCTCGCAGATCTCGCGCGGCGTCGGCAAATCCGATTTGGCCGAGGGCGTCTCCTGTGCCACCTCCTCGCGGATGATGTCGTTGCACAGTTCGATGCACTCGTCGCAAATGAAGACCGACGGTCCTGCAATCAGCTTCTTGACCTCGTGCTGACTCTTGCCGCAAAACGAGCAATACAAGAGCTTTTCGCTGGAACCCTTCTTCTCCGACATCCGTCTGCCCCCCAGGGTCCGCGCGTCAGTCGCGCGAGACCAGCACCTTGTCGATCAGTCCGTACTCTACCGCAGACTCCGCCGACATGAAGTTGTCGCGGTCGGTGTCCTTGGCGATGCGCTCGATGCTCTGGCCGGTACGCTCGGACAGGATGCCGTTGAGGCGCTCGCGCAGGTACAGGATTTCGCGCGCCTGGATCTCGATGTCCGAGGCCATGCCTTGCGATCCGCCCGAAGGCTGATGAATCATGATGCGCGAATTCGGCAGCGCAAAACGCTTGCCCTTGGCGCCTGCGGCCAGCAAGAAGGCGCCCATGCTCGCCGCCATGCCGGTGCACAACGTCGACACGTCGGGCTTGACGAATTGCATGGTGTCGAAGATCGCCATGCCGGCATAGACCGAGCCGCCCGGCGAGTTGATGTACAGCGAGATGTCCTTGTCCGGATTTTCGGATTCGAGGAACAGCATCTGAGCCACGAGCAGATTCGCGGTCAGGTCGTTGACCGGCCCGACCAGGAAGATCACCCGTTCACGCAGCAGGCGCGAATAGATGTCGTAGGCGCGCTCGCCGCGACCCGATTGCTCGATCACGATCGGGACCATGTTCAGGCCTTGCGGATTCATGGTCGTGCCGCCGAAGGTCATGCCTGCGGTGTGCATGTTATCGACCGCAGCCTCGGTGAGGCTGTGGAGGTCCCAGCGCTTGCTCCAGTTCATGCTGTCCTCGCTTGCGAAAAAGTTCAGTACGGCGTGCCCATCAATTCGTCGAAGGCCACCGGCTTCTCGGCCACCTTGGCCTTGCCGAGCACCCAGTTCACCACGTTTTCTTCGAGCACCACGGCTTCGATGTCGGCCAGACGCTTGCGATCGGCGAAATACCAGGCCATGACCGCCGCCGGATCTTCGTAGCTCTTGGCAAAGTCTTCGATGTAGGCGCGGATCTGTTCTTGCGACGCCTTCAGATCGTTTTGCTTGACCAGTTCGCTGATGATGAGACCCAGACGCACGCGGCGATCGGCCTGGGCCTGGAACAGGTCGGCCGGGAACGGCATGCCGTCGGTCTTGATGCCGCGCTGCTTCAGATCCTGCTCGGCCATTTCGCGCAGACGTTCGACGTCTTGTTCGATCAGCGCCTTGGGCACGTCGAATTCGGCGATCTTGACCAGCGCATTCATCACGCTGTCCTTGGTGCGGCCCTTCAGACGGCCCTTGACCTCGCGTTCGAGGTTGTTCTTGACGTCTTCGCGCATCTTGGCGATGTCGCCGTCCTGGATGCCCAGTTGCTTGGCGAATTCGGCGTCGACTTCCGGCAGCTTGGGCGCAGAAACGCTCTTCATCGTGACGGTGAATTCCGCCGTCTTGCCGGCCACTTCCTTGCCGTGATAATCGGCCGGGAAGGTCAGCGGGAAGGTCTTGGTCTCGCCCGCCTTGAGGCCGGTGGCGGCGGTGTCGAACTCGGGCAGCATCTGCTTGGACGCGAGCACGAAGGCGAAATCGTTGGCCTTGCCGCCTTCGAATTCGACGCCGTCGATGCGGCCGACGAAATCGATCGTCACGCGGTCACCGGCTTGCGAGGCGCGGTCGGTGTCTTCGAAGGTCTGGCGCTGCTTGCGCAGGATTTCGATGGTCTTGTCGACTTCGGCGTCGGTCACCGGCGCGGTCACCTTCTCGACCTCGGCAGCCTGCCAATCGCCGAACGTGATTTCCGGGTAGATCTCGAAGGTGGCGAAGAATTCGGCCACATCGCCTTCGGCGGCCTGATCCTTGGCGGCTTCGACACGCGGCGCACCGGCCACGCGCAACTGGTTGTCTTCGATGGCCTTGTAGACCACGGCGTTGATGCGCTCGTTCATCACATCGTTTTGTACTTGGTAGCCATAGTTTTGCGCCACCATCTTGAGCGGGACTTTGCCCGGGCGAAAGCCGTGCATCTTGACCGTGCGCGACAACCGCTTGAGCCGCTCTTCGACTTCCTTGGCGATTTCGCCCATCGGGACGCTGACTTTGACACGGCGCTCAAGCGCGCTGACTTGTTCGATTTGCATGGTTTTCGACGGCCATTCAGTGTGTGGTGCGCGGGACAGGACTCGAACCTGCACAGTGTCGCCACCGCGAGGACCTAAACCTCGTGCGTCTACCAATTTCGCCACCCGCGCGAGGACTGGAAAAAATGCGAGCAAGAAGCTTGCCCTGACGACCTTTGTATTCTATCCGAAGGCGCGACCCCACTCCGGCCGGCCGCCACCGGGCGGCTGCTGCGGCGCCAAAAGTCCCCCTGCTTGCATTCATGGCATGGCTGTACAAAAATACAGCTACCGTCTTTTTATCCAGTGCCGATGCACGTCGCCATCGGCCTCACACAAGGCCCGCCATGGTCAAGCTCACCCCGCGTCAGCAGGAAATCCTCGAACTCATCGAGCGCAGCATCCGCGAATCGGGTTTCCCCCCCACCCGCGCCGAAATCGCCGCCGAACTCGGGTTTCGCTCGGTCAATGCGGCCGAAGACCATTTGCAGGCCCTGGCCAAAAAAGGCGTCATCGAAATCACGCCCGGCGCCTCGCGCGGCATCCGGCTGGTCCAGCCGGCCGAACAACTCGGCCTCGACGAATCCTTCATGCAGATCCCGCTCGGGTTCAGCCTGCCCCTGATCGGCCGGGTCGCAGCCGGCAGCCCCATCCTCGCGGCCGAGCACATCGAAGCGCAATACGCCTTCGACCCTTCGATGTTCTCTGCCCGGCCCGATTACCTGCTCAAGGTGCGCGGCATGAGCATGCGCGACGCCGGCATCCTCGACGGCGACTTGCTCGCGGTGCAACGCAAATCCGAAGCGCGCAGCGGCCAGATCATCGTCGCGCGCATCGGCAACGATGTCACCGTCAAACGCTTGCGCCGGCGCGGCAACGCCATCGAGCTGCATCCCGAAAACCCCGATTTCAAGATCATCGAAGTCGATGCGCGCGACGAAGACTTCGCCATCGAAGGCTTGGCGGTCGGGCTGGTGCGCATGGGCGTGCATTGAGGGCGCACCTTGAATCTGCCGGCACGTCCATCGCGAAGCGGCGCCGCCTGCGGCCCTTT
>CAXBRX010000067.1:0-11662 GCA_963977835.1 uncultured Derxia sp. | reverse complement strand
ACATTTGTTCTTGGGGCCATTCGCACCCGCGTTCCACCTGATCGATTGCCGCCATCAGCCATGTCTCGCGAGACATGGAGAGTCGCCGACATGAGCAGGCTTGGGCCATCACCGCCCTGAAACAGTTCGGTCTCCTGTTCGCTCAGTTGGAGGAAAGCCGGGCGGCCAGCGTATCGACCTGCTCGGCGAACTTCTTCGCATTGGTCTTCTGCAACTGCGCCAGGTTATGCAGCTTCCAGCGGATTCCGGGCAGATGTTCGAGATGGGCAATTCCCAACAATGGCCACTCGGGTGCGCCGGCCACCAGCGACAGCAGGAAGCGGCGCTCGTTCTCATCCAGGCCTTGCTGGAGTTCGTGCGCCAGCCGCTCGCGGGCGGCAAGCAACGCAGCGAGCGGCACCGGCTCAGCGGTCATACCCTGAAAGTTATGTTCGTAGTCGTACTGGATGTCGCGCAGCTGTGGGAACAGCACCTCGTGAACCGGGCGGTTACTGCTGGCCAGGTAAACGACGAAGGCGCGCCGGATTCCAGGCGTGATGCCCTCGTGCGCGAAGAGCTGCATCACGTCGAACAGGTCGCGCGGGTGCTGGCGATCCATCGCCGCGACGAGCTTGCCACCATAGACGTCCTCCAGAGAGACCATTGGAATCTCCAGGTCAGCCTGCAACACATCGCGAGCAGTGGGCGTAAGGGATGCGCGTCTTACTGGCTGCACAGTGCCGCGCATCACGAAGTTGGCCTCGATCTTGACCTCGATGCGGCCTCGACGAACCAGCAACTTGGTTTCTCCCGCATTGGCTGCCGGCGGCATGTGCGCTTGGAACCCACGCTTGTTCAAGCGCTCGGCCGCCTGCCGGATGGCATCGTTGATGCGTGCCAAAGCCTGGTCGCGCGCCAGCGCGTGGTCAGGAAAAACGAGATCAAGATCCACCGACAGACGTGGCATATCACGCACGAATAGATTGATCGCTGTACCACCCTTCAATGCGAACGTGTCGTCCACGAACACCAGCGGCGCCACCTGTGTCAGCAGGCGCGCGGTATCGAGATAGGTCTGGTTCATGGCTTGAGTACCAGCAGGCCGTCGGCCGACTTGGACACCCAGGGCCGATCGCTGCCGGTTGGTAGCGTGGCCGGATCAAGCTTGGCCGCCCATGGCAGTGCCCCCTCGCGACCAAGCTGTAGGCACAGACGCACCGTCTTGACGCTCGTGCAGCGTTGCAGAAGCTCGCGCAGGACATCGGCACGCAGGCTGTAGGCGCTTTCGACCAGTTCTCGGGCCTCCTGCAGCGGCTGACGCACACCGACCTCGCTGAGCAGTTCTAGGAGCGCGCGTTCCGGCGCCGACACCTGCGGGGCTCCGCTACGCTTCTCGAACGGCCCGACGTGCAGCATGGCGGTGGGTTGTTCTTCGAACAGCCGCTTACGGTGGTACTCAGCCGGAAAGCGCTCGGTAAACCACTCGGGCAGGCGGCCGGCGGCCCAGCCGTACAGGTGTAGAAGTGGTTGTTGCGACACGTACTGGCGCAAGCCGTACCAGTCGAGAGCGGACTTGCCACCCACATGCAGACCTTCAAGCCGGCGCTCCAGCAGCAGCAGGCTGGGATGCATATCCAAGGTGTCATTCGGGCGACAGAAGACCCCCCGCGTCAGGCGCGTGAGCCAACCGGCACGCACGTAATGCACCGCCAAATCCGCCGAGATGCCAAGCGCAGCAAGGTCTTCCGAGGTCAGCGGTGTTCCCGGAGCCAGGTGCGTATAGAGCGCATTTAGCTTGCTTGTTCCAGTCGTAGCCATACTACGACTTATACATCTTTTCAAAAAAGATGTCGATTTGCTTTTATTGCTGGAAACGTAGCGACACTACGACTGGAACACGCTCTCAAACCCCCATCCCCTGCTCTTATGGATTGGATGACGGGGTGGTGTGGGCCGAAATTGTCTGTCCCGGCCCTCGCTTCACTCCCACTCGATCGTCGCCGGCGGCTTGCCCGAAATGTCGTAGACCACCCGGTTGATGCCGCGCACCTCGTTGATGATGCGGTTCGAGACGCGGCCGAGCAATTCGTGCGGCAGATGCGCCCAATGCGCGGTCATGAAGTCCTGGGTTTGCACCGCGCGCAAGGCCACCACCCATTCGTAGGTGCGGCCGTCGCCCATCACGCCCACGCTCTTGACGGGCAGGAACACCGCGAAGGCCTGGCTGGTGCGGTCGTACCAGTTCTGCCCGGCTTCGCTGGTGTTGCGCAATTCTTCGATGAAGATCGCATCGGCGCGGCGCAGCAGGTCGGCGTATTCCTTCTTGACTTCGCCAAGGATGCGCACGCCCAGGCCCGGGCCCGGGAACGGATGGCGGAAGATCATGTCGCGCGGCAGGCCGAGCGCGAGGCCCAGGTTGCGCACCTCGTCCTTGAACAATTCGCGCAAGGGTTCGAGCAGTTTGAGGTGCAAGGTCTCGGGCAGACCGCCGACGTTGTGATGCGATTTGATCGTGGTCGCCTTCTTGCTCTTGGCGCCCGCGCTTTCGATCACGTCGGGATAGATCGTGCCCTGGGCCAGCCATTTGGCCTGGGTCAGCTTGCCCGCTTCTTCCTGGAAGATGTGGACGAACTCGCGGCCGATGATCTTGCGCTTGGCCTCGGGGTCGCTTTCGCCCTTGAGCGCGTTCATGAAGCGATCGGTCGCGTCGATGTGAATGAGCTTCATGCCCATGTGGGTCTTGAAGGTCTCGACGACTTGCGCGCCTTCATTCAGACGCAGCAGGCCGGTATCGACGAAGACGCAGGTGAGTTGGTCACCGATGGCCTTGTGAATGAGCGCCGCGGCGACCGAGGAATCGACCCCGCCCGACAAGCCCAGGATGACTTCATCGCTGCCGACCTGGGTGCGGATGCGCTCGACGGCTTCGCTCACATAATCGCCCATCACCCAATCGGGCTTGCAAGCGCAGATGTCATGCACGAAACGGCGCAGGATGGCCGTGCCTTGCAGGGTGTGCGTGACCTCGGGGTGGAATTGCACCGCATAGAAGCCGCGCTTCTCGTCGGCCATCGCGGCGATCGGGCAGGACGGCGTCGAGGCCATGAGCGTGAACCCGGGCGGCAATTCAGTCACCTTGTCGCCATGGCTCATCCAGACCTTGAGCATGCCGTGGCCTTGCTCGTTGGTGAAATCGCCGATGCCTTCGAGCAGCTTGGTATGGCCTTGGGCGCGCACTTCGGCATAGCCGAATTCGCGGTGGTGTCCGCCCTCCACCTTGCCGCCGAGCTGGTGCGCCATGGTCTGCATGCCGTAGCAGATGCCGAGCACCGGCACGCCGAGCGCGAACACCGCATCAGGCGCCTTGTCGGTCGTTTCCTCGTAGGCCGACATATGGCTGCCGCCGAGGATGATGCCCTTGGGCGCGAACTCGCGAATGAACGCGTCGCTCACGTCGCACGGGTGGATCTCGCAATACACATTGGCTTCGCGCACCCGGCGTGCGATGAGCTGGGTGACTTGTGAACCGAAGTCGAGGATGAGGATCTTGTCGTGGGCCATGGAATGAAAAACGCGGCCCGATCGTCAGGACCAGGCCGCGTAGTGCGAAGAGCGTCGGTTATTCGACCCGGTAGTTCGGGGCTTCCTTGGTGATGGTCACGTCATGCACATGCGATTCGCGCATGCCCGCCGAGGTGATCTCGACAAACTCCGCCTTCTCGCGCATTTCGTCGATGCTGGCGCAGCCGCAATAGCCCATCGAGCTGCGCACGCCGCCGATCATCTGGTAGATGATGGCGAGCACACTGCCCTTGTACGGCACGCGGCCTTCGATGCCTTCGGGCACGAACTTGTCGGCCGCCGAGTTGGCATCCTGGAAGTAGCGGTCGGCCGCGCCGGCCGCCATCGCGCCCAGCGAGCCCATGCCGCGGTATTCCTTGTAGCTGCGGCCCTGATACAGGATGACTTCGCCCGGCGCTTCTTCCGTGCCGGCGAACATCGAACCCATCATCACGCAATACGCGCCCGCCGCGAGCGCCTTGGCCACATCGCCCGAATAGCGGATGCCGCCGTCGGCGATCAAGGGCACGCCTGTGCCTTGCAAGGCATCGGCCACCATCTGGATCGCGGTGATCTGCGGCACGCCGACACCGGCCACGATCCGCGTCGTGCAGATCGAGCCCGGGCCGATGCCGACCTTGACCGCATCGGCGCCATGATCGACCAACGCCTTGGCTGCCGCGCCGGTGGCGATGTTGCCGCCGATGACCTGGACCTGCGGGAAATTCTTCTTGACCCATTGCACGCGGTCGAGCACGCCTTTGCTATGCCCGTGCGCGGTATCGACGACCAGCACGTCGACGCCGGCTTCGGCGAGCAACTCGGCGCGTTCTTCGGTACCGGCACCGACGCCGATCGCCGCGCCCACGCGCAAGCGGCCGTGTTCGTCCTTGCTGGCGAGCGGGTGCTCGGTGGCCTTTTGCACGTCCTTGACGGTGATGAGGCCGCGCAACTCGAAGGCATCGTTGACGACCAGCACGCGTTCGAGGCGGTGCTTGTTCATCAGGCGCTTGGCGTCTTCGAGGCTCGCGCCTTCCTTGACCGTCACCAGACGTTCGCGCGGCGTCATCTTGGCGCTGACCGGCGCGTCGAGTTCTTCCTCGAAGCGCAGATCGCGGTTGGTGATGATGCCGACGACCTTTTTGTCTTTCACCACGGGAAAGCCGCTGATGCCGTGCTGATGCTGCATGGCGATCACGTCGCGGATGCTGGCTTCGGGCCCGATCGTGATCGGGTCGCGCAGCACGCCGGCCTCGAAGCGCTTGACCTTGCGCACTTCGCGCGCCTGGTCGGGCGCCTGCAGATTCTTGTGGATGATGCCGATGCCGCCTTCTTGTGCGATCGCAATGGCGAGCCGCGCTTCGGTAACCGTGTCCATCGCCGCCGAGACGAGCGGGATGTTGAGCGTGATGTTGCGGGTCAGGCGGGTCTGAAGGGAGGTGTCCTTGGGCAATACGTCGGAGTAGGCCGGGACGAGGAGCACGTCATCAAAGGTGAGTGCTTTGTGCAGGAGTCGCATGCGTTTCCTCTATGCGCAAAGCCGGATTCTACCAAAACATGCCGGGGGGTTTGGCGGCCTCGTGTCGCGGCACCGGCAATCCGGCACCGTTGCAGACGCGCACGCAAAGATGCGCGATCCGCACCCGGCCGGCCCGGGTTGTGTCGCATAATCGGCCGCGAAAGGAGCTTCGCCATGTCGAGATTGAGCGCGGGAGTGCTGTCGTTGTTGCTGGGGCTGACCTGTACCGGTGCCTGGGCGCAATGGGCCTGGAAAGACGCCAAGGGCACCACGGTCTATTCCGACCAGCCGCCGCCGCCTGACATCAAGCCCAGCCAAGTCATCCGGCAGCCCGGCGCTTGGCTCAACACCGATCCGGCGCCCGCCAAGCCGGTCGCCACGCCCGGCGCCAAGACGCCCGCGCAAATGGAAGCTGAATTCCGCCAGCGCCAAAGTGACAAGGCCGAAGCCCAGCAAAAGGCGGCCGAGAAGGAACGCGCCGAAAAGAACAAGGCCGAGCAATGTGCGCGCGCCCGCGCCAACCTGCAGGTGCTGCAAGACGGCATGCGGGTGCGCTCGACGACGACCGGCGGCGTCATGGACGACGCGGAACGCGCGAGCGAAATCGACCGTCTGCAGCGCTCGCTCAGCGAATCCTGCAAATAAACCTGGATTGAAAGTGCATCAGCGCCGCTGGCGTTGATGCGCGGCGCGGCGCGCCCGCGCCGCTTTCGGATCGGCCAGCAAGGCCCGGTAAAGCTCGATGCGATCGCCGTCATGCACCGGATCGGTCGCGGCGCAACGCTTGGAAAACACGCCGATGCCGGCCACTTCGATCCCGAGGTTTTGCGCCGTGTCGAGCAGGCCGGACTGACGGACCGCTTCGGCGCAGGTCGTGCCCTCGGCGCAATCGATCGCCTCGCGCAGCACTCGGTCGGCCAAGGCCAGACACACTTCGACGTGCAGAGACTTATCCATAGACTGCCTCCGCGCGTTGCGAAAACCCGTCGACGAACGTGCCGGCAATATGACTGAACACCGGGCCGATCAGCCCGGCCAGCAAACGGTTGGAAAATTCGTAATGCAAGCGGAACTCCACCTTGCAGGCATCGGCGCGCAGGCTGCGGAAGTCCCAACTGCCGTCGAGGGCATGGAAAGGGCCTTCCTTGAACGTCATGCGCAAATACTCGCCGCGCCGTTGCAGGTTTTCGGTCGTGAAGCTTTGCGTGACGCCGCGGTAATTGATGCGCAAAGTCGCCAGCGTGCGCTCTTCCCCGCTCGGCATGGGCTCGCGCACCAGCACCTTGGCATCGGCGCACCAGGGCAGGAACTTGGGATAGTCCTCCACGCGTTCGACGAGGTCGAACATCTGCGTCGTCGAATATCCAACGAGCACCGACTTCTCGACAAGGGGCATGCGATGCGGGTCCGGCAAAAGAGGTGAGTAGATAGAATCATGATTTTACGCGAGCCCCGAACCGCACCATCGGGATCGCCCCGTACCGCTTTGCGCCTTTGGCGACGCCATGTCCATCATCGATAACAAGAAGGCCTTCTTCGACTATTTCATCGAAGAACGCTATGAAGCCGGCATTGCCCTCGAAGGCTGGGAGGTCAAATCGATCCGCGCTGGCCGCGCCCAGCTCAAGGAAGCCTATGTGGTCGTCCGCTCGGGCGAGGTGTATCTGTTCGGCGCCCACATCAGCCCCTTGCCGACCGCCTCGACCCACATCAAGCCCGACCCGGTGCGCACCCGCAAACTGCTGCTCAAGGCCGAGGAAATCCGCCGCCTGATCGGCAAGGTCGAACGCGCCGGCTACACCTTGGTGCCGCTCGACCTGCATTACACGCGCGGCCGCATCAAATGCGAAGTGGGCCTCGCCAAGGGCAAGAAACAGCACGACAAACGCGAGGTCGAAAAGAAGCGCGATTGGGAACGCGAACGCGCGCAGTTGATGCGTTCCGGGTCGAGTCGCTAAGCCGGTCTAGTGATTTGCCTGAGCACGACTTGGCGCCGCAAGGTGACCGAATTCAACAACTGCGCGAATTGTGCAGTCGGTACGGCGCAATTTGGGCTATTGTGCGGCACCGTGCCCGTTAGACTTAAGACATCATGCAAAGCCCCGATGTCACGCAACCGCTAGCCTTGTCACCCCTGGTGACCGACCCGGTGACCACACCGATCTTCACCGTTCGCCTGCTCGGTTTTTCCGACCGCGAACGCGTGCTGTTCGGCTCCGTGTTCAATCTTTCGCGCGGACGCGCGATGCGCTATGTCGAATTCGACGCCCAGGCGCATCCGCATGCCGATTTCTACATCGTCGACACCGACATCAAGGAAGCGCTCGATACCTTCGTCGCGATCGATTCGCAGACTTATGGCGGCGCCTTGTTCGTCGGCGATGCCGCGCTGAGCACCGATCATCCGTTCGCCAAACGGCCGATCCGCTGGGCCGAAGTGCTGCTGCGCCTGGACGAATTGCCGCGCCCGGCCCACCCGGCTCAGGTCGCTGCATTGATCGCCGCCGGCCTGGTCGAACTCGAACAAGTGCCGAGCACGCGCGAAGGTCTCGACAGCATCGTCATCGCCGATACCAAGCCGCCGCAACCGCCCGCACCCGCCCCGGTCGCCGTAGCGCCCGCGGCCGAAGCCGCCCCAGCGAGCGCGCCCGAAGCGCCGCCGCAACCCGGCACCGAAACCGTGGTGAGGGTCAGCGCCGAGAACGACCTCGAAATTTCCACCATCACGAGTTGGTACGACCGCGACGAAGTCATCACCTTCCGCACCGACCCGGCCGTGCTGGTCATCGATCCCGACATCGCCGCGCGCCGTTACATGGCGGCCAAGTTCATCGATCTGAAGTACCGCGTCGACTACGCCGAAAACGGCGAACAGGCGCTCGAGATGATCAACACCCACCGCTACAACGCGGTCTTCCTCGAAACCGCCCTGCCCGGCATCGATGGCTACGACGTCTGCAAAGCGATCAAGGGGCGCCCCGATCGCCGCCGCATCGCCGTGATCTTCGTCTCGAACCGCAATTCGACCTTCGACCGCGTCAAGGGCGCGATGGCCGGATGCGACGCCTTCCTCGCCAAGCCCATCGATCAGGAAAAACTGGTCTCCACGCTCGACAAATTCCTGCCGAACTGGCGCCTGCAATTGCCGATCGTCTAAGGCTGCTGGATCCAGCGCATCGCGTTCGCGGTGCGCCGCAAGGCTTCGATGCCTTGCGCGCCCTGCCGCTGCGCCACCGGCAGCATCAATGCCAACAACAAGGCGGTCGCCAAGGCATCGCCCGGAGCCGAATGGCGCCCGGGCGCGCTGAGTTCGAACGCCGCCAGCCAATCGTCGAGCGCACGCGCGCGCCGTTCAGGCCATAACGCGGGCGCGAGTTGCGCGAGGTCGAGCCAATTGCGCGGCGGCGGCGCCACCTTTGCACGCCCGCAGGCACGCTGGATGAAGGCGCGATCGAAAGGCGCATGAAAGGCGATCAAGGGCGCGCCATCGACCCAGGCGGAGAAATCCGCCAATGCGACCGCCGGGTCCTGCCCGCTTTGTTGCGCAGCGCGCCCGATGCCGTGCACCAGGACATTGTCGTCGTCCGAGGTGCGCAAGGGCCGCACCAGCACCTCGAAGCTGTCGCCCGCGATGATCTCGGCGGTGGCGCCGAGCACGCGGACGCCGACCGCGCCGATCGAGAGCAATTCATCGTGCTCTGGATCGAGGCCGCTGGTTTCGCAATCGACGACCACCCAGCGTTGCTCCGTTTGCGGATCGCCCTTGTGGCGCCGCATCCACCAATCACGCCTGAGAAAGCCGGGCATCATGTTTCAGGCGTGGTAGTCGATTTCGAGCCGTTGCTGGACCGTCCGCGCGAGCCGCAAGGCTTCTTTGAGAATCCGGCGATCGAGATCGCTCAAGGTGGTCGGATCGAGCCGGTTGGCGTTCTCCGCCTCGACGCCCGCATGCTGGACACGCAAACGCATGAGTTGCAGGAACTGGAAGGCATCGATCCAGGCATTGACCTCGACGGTCGGCAAACGGTTTTGGTCGGCCGCACCGCGCAGACGCGCCACCGTGCTGGTCGAATCCAGACCCAGCGCAAGGCCGTAAACCCGCGCCGCATCGACGAAGGCCATCGTGCCGTGCAGCTTGAGGTCGACCGGTTCGGCATCGTCGCCGAGCAGGCTGCCGAGCAAGGAACCGCCCCATTTTTCGGCCCGGCTTTGATGCGCGCGGTTGCGCAGCGCGCTGTCGGCCAGGAGCTTCAGAAAGCGCGTCTGGGAGGCGGCATGGCGCGCGATGAATTCGCGCAATTCGGTGGCCAACAATTGCCCGCCTGCGACCGCGCGCAAATCGAAAAAAATGCTCGCGTTCAGCAAGGCCTCGGGGTCGGCGCCATCGATCCAGCGGCCGAAAATCTCGCGCCAATCGGCCGCGTGCAGACACCATTGCGGATTGCCCGCCATGACGCCGCCCTTGCACAACGGATAGCCGGCCTGATCCAGCGCCTGATTCACGGCTTGCGCCATCGCGAGGCAAGCCGCGATCGGCGTCTCGGCGCCATCGGCCACGATGAGGCCGTTGTCCTGATCGGTGGCGATGGTCTGTTCTTCGCGCCCTTCGCTGCCGAGCGCAATCCAGCAAATTTCGTCGAGGCGCACGCTAAAGCGCGGCGCGATCAACTCCACCAGGCGTGCAGTCAACAGATCGTTGAGCCGCGAAATCAGCGAGGTGATCTGCCCCGCGCCCGCGCCTTGCGCCACCAGATTGCGCGACAGATGGCGGATGTCGTCGGCGACCTGGATCAGGACATCGGGCGAGGCCGCGTTGCGGATCGCATCGCCGATCTGGCGCACAGTCAGGCGTTGCAGCGCAAACAGATCACGCTCGGACACTACGCCGAGCACGCGCGCACCGCGCACCACAGGCAGATGTTTGACCCCATGCTGGGCCATCGCCAAGATGGCATCGCCCGCGGTCGCACGCGCGTCGAGCATGATGACCGGCGACGTCATCACCGAACGCACCGGCGCGCTCAAGGGCACCTGCGGCAGGATCACTTTCGAGATCAGGTCGGCGCGGGTCAGGATGCCGACCACGGGTTCGTCGGCCTGCGCCATGTCGTCGTCGATGACGATGATCGATCCGACACTCGCGCGCTCCATGGTTCGGAATGCGGTCTCGAGCGTGTCGTCGGCGGTGCATGCAATCGCCTCGCGCCGCACGAGGTTGCCGAGCGTCATGTTCAGGCTTTGCGTCAGCGTGGCTTGCTGGGCATAGGCAGCCTGGACTTGCGCTTGCGACAGATCGAGCAAAGCCGACAAACGCCGCCGGCAGAAGACTGCAAACGGATCGCTCACGCGCACCAGCGCGAGAAAATCGATCTTGGGCAGCTTGAACAGGAAGACATCGCCGAGCGCCACGTAATGGCTCAGGACGGGGCGATCGGTGAGCACCGAGCCGACCGGGAACATCTCGCCTGCCGTCAGTTCGACATTGCGCTGCGAATAGACGCTCGAGCGCCGCTCGCCGCGCACCACGCCTTGCTTGACGATGTAGCAGGCATCGGGCGGCCCGTCATCGGGTGTGATGATGAGGGCGCCGGGCTCGAAATAAACGATGCTGACGCTTTCGACCAGCCGATCGAGATCGGCCGGTGCCATTTGCGCGAACGGCGCATGCGGCGCGAGTTGCGCCCGGATCGCGTCCAATACCTGCGGCGAAGCCATCCCGGCGCACCCGCGCGTTTATTTCTGCTGGGTCTTGACGACCTGCATCGCGCTCGCAATCAGCGAACTCACGTCCGACAGATTGGCCGGAACGATCAGGGTGTTGTTGGTCTTGGCGAGATTGCCGAAAGCATCGACGTATTTCTCGGCCACCTTGAGGTTGACCGCCGCCATGCCGCCCGGGTTTTCGATCGAGGCCGCGACCTGGCGGATCGCCGACGCGGTGGCTTCCGCGATCGCGAGCACCGCACCCGCCTCGCCTTGGGCGATGTTGATCTGGGCCTGCTTCTGGCCTTCGGAGCGCTGGATCGATGCTTCGCGCTCGCCGGTGGCGATGTTGATCTCCGCATTTGCCAGCAGTGAATCGCGCTTTGCGGAATCGCTGATATTCGCCGTTGTAATGACGGTCGTGTGTTTCGCGTTGTTCAAATTCATGCTCGGGCTGCCCATTCCCGTGGCGCCCTGGCTGTTTGATTATTGAGGCGCGGTTGTGAGCGAACTGGCCTCCCACCTCGCACTCGGATTTGCCACGGCGCTGACCATACAAAACCTGTTGTTGTGTTTTGTTGGCTGCCTGGTCGGTACGTTGATTGGCGTATTGCCGGGGGTGGGCCCCATCGCCACCATCGCCATGCTCCTGCCGCTCACGTTCAAGGTCGAGCCCACCGGTGCATTGATCATGCTCGCAGGCATTTACTACGGTGCTCAGTACGGCGGTTCCACCACGGCGATTTTGGTGAACATTCCTGGCGAAGCCACTTCGGTGGTCACCACGCTGGACGGTCACCAGATGGCGCGCAAGGGAAACGCTGGAAAGGCGTTGGGGATCGCCGCGATCGGCTCTTTTTTTGCCGGATCGGTCGCCACGCTGATCATCGCGGCGCTGGG
>CAXBRX010000066.1:0-11718 GCA_963977835.1 uncultured Derxia sp. | reverse complement strand
CGAGGAACAACGCAGCGAGCAGCGCCTTCACGAAAAGGCCTTTTCGTGAAGGCGCTGCTCGCTGCGTTGTTCCTCGCCTTCTGGCTGACCAATCGCTACGCCACCTGGTTCCTGTGGTGGAGCGCGACCTTCTTTTTCGGCACCGCCGCAACGGTGATGTTTGTGGCTCGCGGCTTCGACGCCGAAATCTATGCGGTCGGGCTTGCGGTGGCGTTCCTGGTTACGGCGTTCGCGTGCTCGTGGCAGGCCGCGCGCGCCTTTGAGAGACGCAAGATTCTCTGGGCTCCTTTGTTGGCCGTGCCGACCGTTTGGCTCGGCGCGTGCCTCATTCCGGGATTCATCGAGAGCGTGGCCGCTCGCGTTGTGCTGTCGTCACTGCTGCTCGCGCTGATGTCGGCGCAAACGGCGTTCGAGTTCTGGCGCGGCCGTCGCGAGGAACTGCCGTCGCGCTGGACGGTGATCGTGCTTTTCGCGAGCGTGGCTGTGCTGATGCTCGCTCGCATCGCCTTGCTGTATGTCCTGCCGTTCCCGTTCGGCGCGCTGCCCGCGCAGCTCTCCTATCTGGCTGCGTTCAACCTGATCCTGTTCTTCCATACCATCCTGCTGGCCATCCTGCTGGTCGCGCTGACCCTGGTCTTCCTGCTCGCCACCGCCACGCTGTTGCCGTTCTCGATGTTCTCGGCCGCGGTCGAGCACGCCGCGCATCCGGCCAGCGCACCGGTGACCATCACCGTGCTGGTCGCGTTGCTGGTCTGCCTGATTCCGACCACCATCGGCGGTTTGTTGTCGGCGATCGGGGTGGCAGGCATGAGCCGCATGATGGCCAAGAATGTGATCGCGACTTCGGGCCGCGCGATCGAAGCGGCGGGCGATGTCGATGTGCTGCTGCTCGACAAGACGGGCACCATCACCCTGGGCAACCGGCAGGCGGCGGCCTTCGTGCCCGCGCCGGGCATCGATGAACGCACGCTGGCCGAGGCGGCGCAACTGGCCTCGCTGGCCGATGAAACGCCCGAGGGCCGCAGCATCGTGGTGCTGGCCAAACAGCGCTTCCAATTGCGTGAACACGACCTGCATGCGCTGCAAGCCGAGTTCGTCGCCTTCACCGCGCAAACCCGCATGAGCGGCATCGACCTGGGCAGCGAGGCTGCGGCGCGCAGCATCCGCAAAGGCGCCGTCGATGCGATCCGCTCCTGGGTGCAAATGCACGGGCAAGCATTGCCGGCGCAGGTCGAGCGCGATGTCGACACCGTCGCGCGGCGCGGCAGCACACCGCTGGTGGTGGCCGAACAGACACCGGGCGGCGGCGCGCGCGTGCTCGGCGTGGTCGAACTCAAAGACATCGTCAAAGGCGGCATCAAGGAACGCTTTGCGCAATTGCGCCGCATGGGCATCCGCACCGTCATGATCACCGGCGACAACCGCCTGACCGCCGCAGCGATCGCGGCCGAAGCCGGCGTCGATGATTTTCTGGCCGAGGCGACGCCCGAAGCCAAGCTCAAACTCATCCGTGAATACCAGGCGCAAGGGCGCCTCGTGGCGATGACCGGCGACGGCACCAACGACGCGCCCGCGCTGGCCCAGGCCGATGTCGCGGTCGCGATGAATTCCGGCACCCAGGCCGCGAAGGAAGCCGGCAACATGGTCGACCTCGATTCGAACCCGACCAAGCTCATCGAGATCGTCGAGACCGGCAAGCAAATGCTGATCACACGCGGTGCGCTGACCACCTTCTCGATCGCCAACGACATCGCCAAGTACTTTGCGATCATTCCGGCTGCTTTCGTCGCGACTTATCCGCAACTCGGCGTGCTCGATGTCATGCATCTGGCGAGCCCGTCGAGCGCGATTCTCTCGGCGGTGATCTTCAACGCGCTCATCATCGTCGCGCTGATTCCGCTCGCGCTCAAAGGCGTGCGTTACCGCGCCATCGGTGCCGCCGCGCTCTTGCGTCGCAATCTGTTGGTCTATGGCCTGGGCGGCATTGCGCTGCCTTTCATCGGCATCAAGGCCATCGATCTGTTGCTGGCCGCTGCGCGGCTGGCCTGAGGCAACGCCAACCAAGAGGCCTTCTGCATGCGATCGAACCTCCTCCAGGATCTGCGTCCCGCGCTCGTGCTGTTCGTCGTCCTGAGCGCGATCACCGGGCTGGCCTATCCCGCCCTCACCACGCTTGCCGCGCATGCCCTGTGGCCAGAGCAAGCGGCGGGCAGTCTGGTCCTGCGCGATGGCCGGGCGGTCGGCTCGATGCTCATCGGCCAGCATTTCAGCGACCCGAAGTATTTCTGGGGCCGGCTGTCGGCCACCTCGCCCATGCCCGGCAACGCCGCCGCGTCGAGCGGTTCCAACCTCGCGCCGACCAATCCGGCTCTCATCGAAGCAGCGCAGGCGCGCATCGCGGCCTTGCGCGCGGCCGATCCGGGCAATACCGCGTTGGTGCCGCAGGATCTCGTCACCGCCTCGGGCAGCGGCTTGGACCCGCACATCGGCGTGGCCGCCGCGCATTACCAGGCCGCGCGCATCGCACGCTTGCGCGGCGTGCCGCTCGAACGGATCGAAGCGCTGATCGCTGCGCACACCGAGCAGCCGATGCCGAGCTTCCTCGGTGCGCCGCAGGTCAATGTGCTCCTGCTCAATCTCGCCCTCGATGCCGACCATCCTTGAGCGCAGCAACGCATTGCGAGCGCGCCCGCGTTCCGCGCTAAAGTGCGCCGATCGTCCATCCACGCCCGGTTCGCCCATGCCGATCGCTTGCGTCGCCTGCCAAGACGGTTCCAAACGCGCCGGATGGTGGTGAGCTTCACGCCATGAACGACGCCCGTCCCGATCCCGACGACTTGCTCGCGCGGGTGCAAGCCGAGGCCCATGCCGCAAAGCGCGGGCATCTGCGCATCTATTTCGGTGCGTCGGCCGGGGTCGGCAAGACATTCGCCATGTTGTCGGCCGCGCGCAAACGGCTCGAAGAACGCCCGTCCACGCGCATCGCGATCGGCATCATCGAAACCCATGGCCGCAGCGAAACCGCGGCGCTGCTGGCCGGCTTGCGCGTCATCGATCGCAAGCGCATCGAGCACCTGGGGCGCGTGTACGAGGAATTCGATCTCGACACCGTGCTGGCCGAACGCCCCGATCTCGCCATCGTCGATGAACTCGCGCACACCAATGCGCCGGGCGCGCGCCATCCCAAGCGCTGGCAGGACGTCGAAGAATTGCGCGATGCCGGCATCGATGTCTGGACCACCTTGAACGTCCAGCATCTCGAAAGCCTCAACGAGGTGGTCGGTGGCATCACCGGCATCCGCGTGGCCGAAACCCTGCCCGATGCGGTCGTCGACAGCGCCGACGAGATCATGCTGGTCGACATCACGGCCGACGAACTGCTGGCCCGCCTGCGTGCCGGCAAGGTCTACCTGCCCGAGCAGGCCGAGCGCGCCGCGGCCAATTTTTTCCGCAAAGGCAATCTGATCGCCTTGCGCGAAATCGCGCTGCGCCGGGTTGCCGATCGCGTCGAAGACGAGGTGCAGGCCTATCGCGAATCGCAATCGATCGCTCCGGCCTGGAAGACCGAAGCGGCCTTGCTCGCCTGCGTCGATCGCGTGCACGCCGCTGCGGTGGTACGCGCCACCGCGCGTTTTGCTTCGCAACTCAATGTCGAATGGCATGCGGTGTCGGTCGACGTCGCCTCGGGAACACGTGCTCAAACGGCGGCGTCCAAGGCGGTGTTCGACGCCATGAAACTGGCCGGCGATCTGGGCGCCACCACGGCGATGCTGGCGCACGACGACGCGGCGCAAGCCTGGGTCGATTACGCGCGCGACCACAACATCAGCCGCATGGTGGTGGCACGTGCCACGCAACGGTCATGGCCTTGGCGACGGCCGCTCGCAGAACGGATCGCGCACGCCATGCCCGAGGCCGATCTGATCTCGATCGCGCCGGCCCAGACGCCCCAGGCACAGGAACGGCCGGCGCCATCGGCACGCGTGCGCGCGGACCACGCTGCGGCTTGGCCACGCTACGCCTGGGCCTCGCTCGCCGCGATCGCGCCGACCCTGCTCGCCGCGCCCTTGAGCGGCGTACTCGAACTCGCGAACATCGTGATGTTCTTCCTGCTGGCGGTGCTGTTCGTCGGCTATCGCTACGGGCGCGGACCAGCAGTGCTGGCGGCGTTCTTGAACGTCGTCGCGTTCGACTTCTTCTTCGTCCCGCCGCGCTTTTCGTTTGCCGTCACCGATGCGCAATACCTGGTGGTGTTCACGGTGATGCTCGCCACGGGCCTCGCCACCGGTCAACTCACGGCCAATCTGCGTCGCCAGGCCCAGGACGCCCGCGAACGCGAAGCGCGCGCCCGTGCGATGTTCGAACTGGCGCGCAAACTGTCCGGACATCTGCAGATCGAACAGATCGTCGAGACCACGCTGGCCTCGCTCGCGCGCAGTTTCGACGCCGAGGTGGTGCTGCTGATTCCCGATGCCGCGGACCAACTGCGCCCGGCCGCGCGCAATGCGCTGCCCAGCACGCTCGACAGCGGCATCGCGCGCTGGAGCTACGACCGCGCCCAGCCGGCCGGCCTCGAGACCGACACCCTGCCGGGCAGCCCGTGGCGCTTCGAGCCGATGCGTGCGCCCATGCGCGTGCGCGGCGTGATCGCCCTCAAGCCGGCGCAACCCGCGAGCCTCAAGGTGCCCGAGCAGGAGCGCCTGCTCGAAACCATCGCCACGCTGGTGGCGATCGCACTCGAACGCGTGCATTACGTCGAGGTGGCCGGTGCCGCGACCTTGCATGTCGAGGCGCAGCGTCTGCACAACTCGCTGCTCGCCGCACTGTCGCATGATCTGCGCACGCCGCTCGCGGCCTTGGTCGGCCTGGCCGACACGCTCGAACGCACGCCACCGGGCGCGCCGCGCAATGCCGAGCTTGCGCATGCGATCGCCGTCGAAGCACGCCGCATGAATGCGCTGGTCGCCAACCTGCTCGACATGGCCCGCCTCGAAACCGGCCAGATCACCCTCAAAAACGACTGGCAATCGATCGAGGAAGTGATCGGCAGCGCCCTCGAATCGGTGCGTGCAGCGCTCGATGGGCGCGCCGTGCAGGTCGATCTGCCGCCCGAGCTGCCGTTGGTGCGCTTCGACGCGGTCCTGATCGAACGCGTGCTCGCGAACCTGCTCGAAAACGCGGCCAAATACGCACCGGCGCCCGCAGCGATCTCCATCCGGGTGGAATTCGACGACGCGCGCTTGAACGTCGCGGTGCTCGACACCGGCCCGGGCCTGCCGCCCGGCAGCGAAGGCAGTCTTTTCGAGAAATTCGTGCGCGGCCAGACCGAGAGCGCCACCCCCGGCCTGGGTCTGGGCCTCGCGATCTGCCGTGCCATCGTCATCGCCCATGGAGGCGGGATGCGGGCTGTCAATCGGCGCGAAGGCGGCGCAAGCTTCAGCTTCTGGTTGCCACGCACCGAAGCACCGTCCATGGATGACGCCGCCGCGACCGGCGGCGCCGGCAATCCGAGCACCACGCCATGACCGAACCCAGCTTGAGCGCCATCATCGTCGAAGACGAACCGCAGATCCGCCGCTTCGTGCGCCTGGCGCTCGAAGACGAAGGCTGGCGAGTGCATGAAGCGGCGACCCTGCGCACCGGATTGGTGGAAGCGGGCACGCGCAAGCCCGATCTGGTGATCCTCGATCTGGGCCTGCCCGACGGCGAAGGCAGCGCGTTCATCCGCGAGATGCGTACCTGGAGCCAGGTGCCGATCATCGTGCTGTCCGCGCGCGTGGACGAGCGCGACAAGATCGCCGCCCTCGACGCGGGCGCCGACGATTACCTGACCAAACCCTTCGGCGTCGGTGAATTGCTGGCGCGGGTGCGCGCCAACCGGCGCCGCGCGCGCGCCCTGGGCGAACCGGGCACGCCGGTCACGCGGTTCGGCTCGATCGAGTTCGATCCGGCGGCGCGCCTCGTGCGGCGTGATGGCGTCGAAATCCATCTCACCCCGATCGAATACCGTTTGTTGTCGATTCTGGTGAGCAATGCCGGCCGGGTGCTGACGCACCGCCAGTTGATGCAGGCGGTCTGGGGCCCCGCCTATGCCGAGCAGACCCATCATCTGCGCGTGCACATGGGCAATCTGAGGCAAAAACTCGAAGCCGATCCGGCGCAGCCGCGCCACCTGCGCACCGAAACCGGTGTGGGCTACCGCCTGGTGTGTGAGGCCTGAGGCCGTCAGGCGCTCATGCCGCGCCCGGCGTGCCGTTCATGCGGTCGGTGCGCGTGAAGAATTTGCGTGCATGCGCCGCCAATTGCGCGTCGCTCGGGTGGTCGAGGGTCTCGACGCCGACAATGCGCGCGCTCAAAGCGGCGTGGTGCGCCTGCACATGCTTGACAAAGCCGTGTTTGGCGTCGGCCGGGCCGGTGACGAGGATTTCATGCGCGTCGGCAACGGCTTGGGCGATCTCGTCGAAATAGGCGTGCTCGCCCGCTGCGTCCGCGTGTTCGTGCGCGGCATGCGAATTGTTTGCGCACACGCGCCGGATGTGGGTCTGCCCACAGTCGAGGCGCAACACATGCGCCTCGGCGTGGTCCATCCAGATCGCGGCATGAAACGTCGACATGAAACAACTCCTGCACCTCGGTGCATGATGCTACAAACTCGCCCGCGTGGCACCCCCGCCGCGCGCTTCGAAGCGCGTCTGGCAGGCGATGCAGCGCGCCGCCTCGGGCTGCGCGCTCAGGCGCGCCAACGGAATCGGCTCGCCGCATTCGATACAAGAACCAAACCTGCCGTCGACGATGCGCTGCAACGCCGCCTGCACAGCCGCCAATTCGCCGCGATCGCGCTCGACTTCGGCATGCTCGATGTCGCGGAACACCGGCGCCAGATCCCAGTCCTGCCCGGTTTCGCGAAATTCATCGATGAGCGCATCCACGCGTGCCTTGCCGTGCTGATGTTCGGCAATTTCGCGCAGCAGACGCAACCGATGTGCCTGCAACGCGCGCTGGAGCGCATCGAGGTGTTCCTGAGTCAGATGGTGGTGCATATGCCCTCCTCTCAACCCGCGAACAGCAATCAAAACCGGCGACTTCACATTACGGCGCGGCTTCGGTTTACTCGATTGATGCAGGACAAGCCGCACGCATGTGTGCGCCACACTGCGGTGCCAGCGTGACGCGCATCACGTCGCCTGCATCAGGTCTTACGCACGCAGTGTGCTGACGCCCGCATGATCGATCCAGACCCCGGGCGCGCCGCGTTCGAGCGCCGTGCGCACGACGGCGGCCACTGGCGCTTTCGTCAGCACTTGCGGCAGCACATTCACATACACCGTCTCAACCTTTGCCACCAGGATATCCCTGCCGAGCACTCGGAATTCGACGCCGAGCGTGAACGAGGTGTTGCCGATCGCCACCGTGGCGATGCGGGCCTCGAGCACATCGTCGAAGCGCGCCGAGGATTTCCATTCGGTGGTCTGTTTGACCAACTGGTAATCGAAGCGGCCGGCCGCCAATTCGTCGGTCAGGCCGATGGCGCGCATGAATTCGATGGTGGAGAAATCGACGAACTCGCCGTAGCGCGCGTTGAAGACCACCTTCTGCCCGTCGCATTCGCCGTAGCGCACGCGAAACGTATAGCGAAAAGCCTGCTCACCGCCTTGCATGTCCCACCTTTCGTTCGTTCAAGTCCATGGAATGTGCACACCGCCAACAGGCCAAACCCCCGCCTTGGCCCATCGCGTCGCGAGGCTTCAGGCCGGATCGAGCTTGGCCACGCCGAGCGCCAGCCATTTCACGCCCTGGCGCCCGAAATTGATCTGGGCGCGCGCATCGCTGCCGCTGCCTTCGAGATTGATGATGACGCCCTCGCCGAACTTGGCATGGCGCACATTCTGGCCGATGCGAAACCCGGTCTGCGCCTGGGCTTGCTGGCGCGCCCACCCTGGCAAAGGGCCGCTGCCGGTCACCGGCACGTCGGCCGCGCGGCGGCGCTTTTCGGCGTATTCGCTTTCGTCTTCCCAGCCGGTGGTGCGATTGCTTTTCCAATCGTTGTTCCAACTGGCTTTGTAGGTTTGGCTCGCTTGCGTGGCCATGCCGGCCAGACGCGGCGTCAGCCATTTGAGGCAGGCCTCGGGCAACTCGTCGAGAAAGCGCGATTTGAGGCTGTAGCGGGTCTGGCCATGCAGCATGCGGGTCTGAGCATAGCTGATGTACAGCCGTTCACGCGCGCGTGTGATGGCCACGTACATGAGCCGGCGTTCTTCTTCGAGCCCATCGGCCTCGACCGCGGAATTTTCGTGCGGGAACAAGCCTTCTTCGAGGCCGGTGATGAACACCACATCGAACTCGAGCCCCTTGGCCGCGTGCACGGTCATGAGCTGGATCGCGTCCTGGCCGGCCTGGGCCTGGTTGTCGCCGGCTTCGAGCGAGGCATGCGACAAGAAAGCCGCGAGCGGCGAGATCGGCGCTTCGACCACGCCGTCGGCATCGGGCGCATTGTTGGCCTGGGCCGCCGCGCGATCGTGCTCGAAGCCTTCGTCGTTGACGAACAGCGTCGCGGCGTTGATGAGTTCATCGAGGTTCTCGACCCGGTCCTGACCTTCCTTTTCGCCTTCGTAAAAGCTGCGCAAATTGGAGCGATGCACGACATGCTCGACGATCTCGGGCAGCGCGAGTTGCTGGGTCTCGAAGCGCATGCCTTCGATGAGCTGGACGAAGTTGGCGAGGCTGGTGCCGGCCTTGCCGCCCAGGTGCGGCACCGCCGCGTAGAGCGAGGAGGCATTCATGCGCGCCGCGTCGGCCAGTTGTTCGAGCGAGCGCGCACCGATGCCGCGCGCCGGAAAATTGACCACGCGCGCGAAGGCGGTGTCGTCGTGCGGGTTCTCCATCAGGCGCAAATACGCGAGCGCGTGCTTGATTTCAGCGCGCTCGAAAAAGCGCAGGCCGCCATAGACGCGATAGGAAATGCCGGCCTTGAACAGATTGGCTTCGATGATCCGCGATTGCGCATTGCTGCGATAGAGCACCGCAATTTCGCTGCGCGATTTGCCGGTGCCGATCAGGCTTTGGATTTCTTCGACGATCCATTGCGCTTCCTGGCCGTCGGTCATGGCTTCATACACACGCACCGGCTCGCCATGGCCGCGGTCGGTGCGCAGATTCTTGCCCAGGCGCTTGGTGTTGCGCGCGATCAGCTCGTTGGCGGTATCGAGAATGTTGCCGTAGCTGCGGTAATTCTGTTCGAGCTTGATCAGATGCTTGACCTGAAACTCGCGCTCGAAAGCGGCCATGTTGCCCACATTGGCGCCGCGAAACGCGTAGATGCTTTGGTCGTCGTCGCCGACCGCGAACACCGCCGCCTGTTTGCCGAGCAACTTGAGCCAGCGGTATTGCAAGGTGTTGGTGTCCTGGAATTCATCGACCAGGATGTGCTTGAAGCGCGCCTGGTAATGCGCGCGCAAAGGCTCGTTGGCCATCAGCACTTCATACGAGCGCAGCAGCAGCTCGGCGAAATCGACCACGCCTTCCTTCTGGCATTGGCGGTCGTACTCGGCATAAAACTCGACCAGACGACGGTTGTAATCGTCGTTGACCGACACATCCTTGGCGCGCAGGCCTTCTTCCTTGCAATCGTTGATGAAGTACTGGACGTTCTTGGGCGGGTATTTCGCGTCGTCGACATTCAGCGATTTGAGCAAGCGCTTGACGGCCGACAATTGATCGGCGCTGTCGAGGATCTGGAAAGTCTGCGGCAAGCCCGCATCGCGCCAATGCGCGCGCAAGAAGCGATTGCACAGCCCGTGGAAAGTGCCGATCCACATGCCGCGCACATTGATCGGCAGCATCGCCGACAAGCGCGTGAGCATTTCCTTGGCGGCCTTGTTGGTGAAGGTCACGGCCAGGATGCCGGCCGGGCTCACCCGCCCTTGCTGGATCAGCCAGGCGATGCGTGTGGTCAGCACCCGGGTCTTGCCCGAGCCCGCGCCGGCCAGGATGAGCGCCGGTTCGTCGGGCAGCGTGACCGCGGCGCGTTGTTCTTCGTTGAGCGTATCGAGCAGGCGGTCGGAAAACATGGGCGTGGGCGGAACTACTGGATAAAAAATCAGCCGGCATTATAGGCGCAGGCCGGGCCCGCACGCGCCGGCCAAGGTTCAGGCGGGCTGGGCGTAGCGCCGCGCGACGGCACGCGCAAGCGCAGGCCCCGCGAGAAAGACCACGAACAGGCGCACGGTCTGGAAAGCCATGACGAAGGGCTGATCGACATTGGCCGAGGCGGCGATGATCGCGATCGAATCGGCCCCGCCGGGGCTGGTGGCGAGGTAGGCGGTCAGCATGTCGATGCCGCGCAGGCGCGCGAGCAACCAGGCCAGCACCGCGCAAAACGCCATCAGCAGCACGATGGACGCGAGGATGTACGGCAGGCTGCGCAAAGCGTGCTGCAACACGCCGCGCGTGAAGCGCAGGCCGACCACCCAGCCGACGGTCACGAAGGCCGGCGCCAACAACCAGGCCGGCAATTCGAGCGTGAGCCAGCCGCTCAGTTGCGCGACGGCGCCCGCGATCATCGGCCCGATCAGCACGCCCGAGGGCAGGCGCAGCAACACGCCGAGCCCGGCGCCCGCCGCGACGACTGCCAGCGTCTGCGCAAACGGCGCCCAATGCGGCACGACCAGCCAGGCATGCACAGGCGCGGTGTCGGCCGCGCGGCCGACGAACACATGCGTGACCAGCGACGCGGTGACCGCGATGCAGGCCACGCGCAGGTATTGCATGAAAGCCACCAGCCGCACATCGGCGCCGAATTCCTCGGCCATCACCACCATGGCCGATGCGGCTCCGGGCGTGCTGCCCCAGATGCCCGCGGTGCCGGGCAGCACGCGCCAGCGGCAGATCGCCCAACCGATCACGCCCGACAAGGCCACGCAGGCGAGCGTCACGCCGAGGAACAATGCCCAATCATCGAGGAAGGACGCGAGGATGCCGCGCGTGAAACTGCTGGCGATCATCGCGCCGATGATGGCCTGAGCCACCCGGAACGCGGCACCGGGCACGCCGATCGTCGCGCCGTTGATGGCCACGACGATGCCGGCGATCATGGGTCCGAGCAGAAAGGCGCCGGGCAATCCCATCCATTCGAACAGACCCGTGGTGAGCACGGTCAGGGCCGACAGCAACAGCCATAGGCGGGGACGATCGATCTGGCTGAGCAGCAAAGGCGCGGTGGGCATCAGGCATTGTGCGCCCGGCACGGCGCGAAAGAACCGCGACGCTAACGCGGTTCGCGCTGCGGCTCAAGCCGCTTTCAGCGTTGCAGCACGTAGGCGCCCGGCGCGTCGGCCTGCGCCGCGTACTCGAGGAGCTCGCGCGGCGCGAACTGCTCGCTCGATGCCTTGTAGCCGAGGCGGATCACGTGGCTCCCTTCGCATCCGCTCCACACGGCGGACGTAGACTGCCGCAGGATGATAGCCCTGGTTCCGCTCAAGTCCCTCGACGACGCCAAGTCGAGGCTCGGCGACGTGCTCGACGTTTTGCCGACATTCCAATTCACCACCGTCAACGTCAATCCCGTCTGGGCGGAGAAGAATCGCGGTTCGGTCGTCAAGTTTCTCAAGGCGCATATTCGCAGCTTGGGCTGGATCCATGAGCATATCGATGACGCCGCGGAGATCATGACCCGCGAGATGGGGATAAAGCCGCCCTATGCGCGCAAGGGACTGGAATATT
>CAXBRX010000065.1:0-11821 GCA_963977835.1 uncultured Derxia sp. | reverse complement strand
TTTATTTATGGTGGCGCAAGTGTTGTTCTTGTCGTCAACGGCGTAGCCACTATCGCCAATTGGTTGATCAAGCGCGGTGCCCTTCGTGTGGGTGCTGAGCTGTTCTTAACCTCCGTAGAGTTTTGCGCGGAGGCGCTTGGCCCGATAGCATGGGGCGTTACGATTATCGCATTCACTGCCGAGGGTATCGTCTCCTGGTACGATCGAACGAAGATGGAAGCATGGGTTGAGAACTGCAAGTTTGGGAAAAAACCGTCTTTTAAGACCGTGAAGGACCAGGATAAGGCTTTCGACGATGCGATCGACGACATGCGTACCCAGGCGCTGCGCGAAGCTAAAAAATAATCGGCAATCAAATGACGCTTGGACGCAACTATGAACGTTTGACTGCGGCTGATGTTGGCGGTGAAGAATCCCCGGCCAGTGAGCGGGCGAAGAAGCGGCAGCATTTGCCGAAGGATTGCCAGCAATCTAATACGCCGCGCAGTATCAGTCTGGTGTCGCGGGCCTACGAGAACGCTTTGTTCTTGGAGGCAATGCCGTCGAGATATCGGGGATTGGCAAGTGTATTTGGTGTTTTCCTGTTCGGGTGCACATTCTTCTTTGTAAAGATTAGCGCTCGGATCGCAGAACTATTCGTGGCGGGAGTGTTAACAGGTGAGTTCGGATATCTAGACATTATTCTGAACGTTTTGATGGTGGTGTTGTCTCCGATAACGGCTCTCGCAGTATTTGTTATCGCCATCCGGGTCCTCCGTTTCGACCTCCTGGCACCGAAGGTGATCCCACTGGTATTCAACCGCAAGACGCGCAAAGTCTATCGCTTCGCGCAGGATGTGCCCGGCATGAATCTACTGGTTGGTTCTACAGGCCGGTTCAGCCTGTCTGGTCTGGGCCGTTACATCGCTATGACCTTCTTGCCTTGGCCGAAGATGTTGCTGGTCGAGTACGATTGGGACTGTCTTGAAGCCGAGTACTACGAGACGACAGGGCCATCGGGAAACGTCATCCGCACAGGCCACGACCTTGATTTGTATGTGCGCGAAGCGCCAGGCAGCGATAAAGTGATTGGCAGTTTCTCGCTGGCCCTATCGATTTTGATCGGAAAAGAGTCTGCCAGGGACTTGTGGGAGCATGTGCGCAGATTCATGGAGGAGAATGGCCCTGCACTGAGTCCGGGGGATAAGGCTGCGCCGCCGCCGCCCAAGGGGTTCTGGCAAGCGGCTAACGCCATTTTTGCAGGACCGGTTTGGCTCATTTTTCTCGGCATAGTGATCTGGAAGCGAGATCTGGCCTATTACGAACTACTCTACTGGATATTGCCCCATGGTTCGCTGCAACGGCGAGAGGCTCTCGACATGAGTACCCGATTGGGAATGGATGCTGGCATTGTCGTGTGGGCGGCGCTTTTTCTCAGTTGCTTTTTTCTGGCCGGGGTCTTTTTCGCGGTGATTGCGAGTTACTTAAGCCCGGCAGTCGAACTGCCGCCGGAACTGACCGAATTCCTGCTCGACCCATGGCGTTGCGTGCTCGTCGACGCAGCCGTGCAAAACGTCCCGCCCGACATCATCGACGGTTACCGGCGCGCATTGACCGACCTCGTCTGGTCGGTCCAGCCCAAGGTTTCGCCCGAAGAACGGCAAGCCCTGGTGCGCATGCTGCCCGACCTGCTCAAACGGGTGCGCGCCGGTCTGTTGCTGATTGCCTTGCCAGTGGCTGATCAGGAAGCTTTCTTCGCACAGTTGATGCAATTGCATTCGTCGGCGGTCAAGGTCGGCGTGCGCTCGCAAATGCAGGACATCGCCTTCCGCAATTTCGAATCGCGGGTCGAAAAACTGCACATCGATCCGCAAGCCGAACCCAAGACGCCGATCCAGATCACGCCCGAGACCTTGATCGCCTCGGTCAAGGCAGCACCGGTGCCGGTCGCGGTCGCGGGCGAACATACGCCAGCACCGCGCCAGCGCCTGAGCCGCCCGGCACGCATGACGCGCGAATACATCGACACCATGATGCAAGCGATGAACAAAGGCGTCTGGGTCGAGGTCGTCGATGGCGCGCAAGTGGTGCAGATGCGCCTGCGCTGGGTGAGCCCGCACCGTTCGATGTATTTGTTCACCGACCGCCAAGGCAAAGAAGCCTTGACCTACACGCCCGAATTGCTGCGCGTGCAGATCGCCGATGGCTTGCTGGCCTTGCTCGACACCAAGGATCTGTCCGACCGCGTGATCGATTCGCTCGAAGAATCGATCGGCGCATTGGTCTGATCTGCCAGAGCGCAAAAGCCGCGTGCGCGATGTGCCGTGCACGGAGCTCTATCGCGCGGTAGCATGCAATAGCCATGACCCTGACCGAACTCAAATACATCGTCGCCGTTGCGCGTGAACGGCATTTCGGCCGCGCCGCCGAAGCCTGTTTCGTCTCTCAGCCCACCTTGAGCGTGGCGATCAAGAAACTCGAAGACGAACTCGGCGTCATGTTGTTCGAGCGCGGCAATACCGAAGTCAGCATGACCGCGATCGGCGAACGCATCGTCGAACAGGCGCGCGAAGTGCTGACCCAGACCGCGGCCATCAAAGAAACCGCCAAGCAAGGCAAGGATCCGCTCGACGGGCCGTTGCGGCTCGGGATCATCTACACCATTGCGCCTTATCTGCTGCCCACCTTGGTGCATCGGATGATCGAGACGGTGCCCAAGATGCCCTTGCTGCTGCAGGAGAATTTCACGCATCGCTTGGTCGAGATGCTGCGCCAGGGCGATCTCGATGCGGCCATCATGGCCCTGCCCCTGCCCGAAGCCGGGCTGATGGTGCAGCCTTTGTACGACGAGCCGTTCATCGTCGCGGTGCCCAAAGACCATGCGCTCGCCAAACGGCGCACCATCGAAGCCTCGGAACTCAAATCGCAGACCATGCTGTTGCTGGGCAGCGGGCATTGCTTCCGCGACCAGGTGCTCGGCGTCTGCCCGGAAATGTCGCGCTTTCAGCCGAGCCTGGGCGACGCCGACGGCATCCAGCGCACCTTCGAAGGCTCGTCGCTCGAAACCATACGTCACATGGTCGCCTCGGGCCTGGGCGTGACGGTGCTGCCGCTCACCTCCTTGAGCGTGAACGGCAAAGACCCGTTGTTGCGCTTCATCCCGTTCGAAGCGCCGGTGCCCGATCGCCGCGTCGTCATCGCCTGGCGCAAATCGTTCACGCGGCCGGCCGCGATCGAAGCGGTGCGCGCCGCCGTGGCGGCCTGCCAATTGCCCGGCGTGACGATGCTCGACCTGCCCGCGGCACAACAATAGCCGCGGTGCGGGCCGCACTCCGACGATTCAGAACCCGATCCGCGCCTTCTTCGCGCCGCGATCGAGTTCGATGTCGTCGGCACCCACCTCGTCGCGATGCGCGAGACGTGCATTGCCGAAGGCGCCGAGGATCACGCGCCGCATTTCACGCGGGCTGGCGGTGGCGAGTTTGTCGAGCGCATCGTCGGCCAGCCGCGCGGGAAACACATCGCCCCATTGATGCGACTCGCGGATGTCGCGATAGATCGATTGCGCGATCTTGCGTGCGGCCTCATGGTCGGGCGGCGCGATCTCGTAGACATTCATGCGGTTGAGTATCGGCTCGGGAATCGCGCCGGCCTGATTGGCGGTCGCGACCCAGATCACATCGCCGGCATCGATGGGCACCTCGGCAAACTCGTCGGTGAAATCGCAGGCGGTGTCGTGTTCGAGCAAGGTGTAGAGCGCGCCGAGCGGATCGTATTGCGCGTCGCCACCGGCCTTGTCGATCTCGTCGACCACGATGACCGGGTTGGCGTATTCGCCATGCACCAGGGTCTCGAAAACCTTGCCGGGTTTGGCGTTCTTCCATTGGCTGCTCGCCCCCGACAACACCCAGCCCGCGGTCAGCGAACTCATGGGCACGAAGCCGTAGCCGGTGCCGAGCAAGGACGACAATTGCCGCGCGAAATGCGTCTTGCCTATGCCCGGATCGCCGAGCAGCAGCATGGGCGTGAGTTCGAGCCGGTCTTCGGTGCCCACGCACAAGGCGAGCTGTTTGCGGATGTCGTCGAGGACTTCGGAAAAATTGGGCAGCGCGTCGTAAAGCGCGTCCATGTCGGGCAGGCCGGCGGGCTTGACGGCGAACCGGGTGCCGCCCGACTTGATCATGCGTTCGTAGGTCGAGCGCAAAGCCTCGTTGCCGCCGGCGCCGAGTTCGTCGAGCGCGGCCTCGACCTGTTGAGTGCGATAGACATCTTTGAACGACGCCACCGGCAAGGTCTTGCCGCCGTTTGCGTTCACCAATGCGCCCATGTCTGCCCTCCTTGCTCGGCACGCGACGCCGCTTGGGCGTCAGGAACCCGACGCGATCGCCTGCTGCGCGACCGCTCCTTACCTATAACGCGGAAGTTCGCAAAAAGCGTACCGATTCATGGCAAACCATGAGAACGCGCTGGGGCATTTCGTCGACGAATGCACACCTTGGCGCGATTCGCGGGCAAAGAAAAAGCCGCGTCATCGACGCGGCTTTTTGTGGCAGGTGCAGCGCCTGGACGGCGCGAATGCCTGCTCAATGGCTCTTGTGCATTTCTTCCATCTTGGCCGGCGCGGCCGCATTCAGCGCGCGCACCGGTGCCTTGACTTCGACGGTGTCCTTCTTGCCGTCCTTGCCTTGCAGCACGAGCGTGAGCGGCACGACATCGCCTTCCTTCAGCGGGGCCTTCAGGTCGATCAGCATGACGTGATAGCTGCCCGGCTTGAGCTCGACCGTCTTGCCCGCGGGCAGTTCGAGCCCACCTTGGACGGCGCGCATCTTCATGGTGTTCTCGACCATCACCATTTCATGCACTTCGACGATCTTGGCCGCGGGCGAACGCACTTCGACCAGGCGCGTATCGGCGGGCGAGGTCAATTGCATGAACGCACCGGTGGCCTTTTGTTCAGCGACGGTGCCGCGCACCCAGGGTTCCTTGACGGTGACTTGGGCAAACGCCGACGACGCGAGAACGAGACCGGCAACAGCAGCGAGAATGTGACGCAACATGGTGGTGACTCCTGTGGGATGAATGTTGTGAATGAAAGAAGAATGCCGGTTGCCGACGCTCAGGTGGTCGCCTGCAACAAGCTGCGGATATCGGCAGCAAACTGCTCTGCCGTCAGATCGTGCCGCATGGCCAGACGCAGCTTGCCTTGCGGGTCATAGATGTAGGTGAGCGCGGTATGGTCCATGGTGTAGGAACCGCCCGTGGGCACCTTCTGATAAAAGATCCGGAACTCCTGCGCGACCTCGGGCGTATGCGCGAGGTCGGTATACAGCCCCAGGAAGCTCGGATCGAACGACTGCGTGTAGGCGCGCAGCAGATTCGGTGAATCGCGTTCGGGATCGACAGTGACGAAGATGGCCTGCATCTTGTCGCCATCGGGTCCGAGCAATTGCTTGACCTTGGCCGCCCGCGACAGCGCGGTCGGACACACGTCGGGGCATTGCGTGAACCCGAAGAACAGCAACACCACCTTGCCGCGGAAATCGCCGAGGCTACGCTCACGGCCGTCCGGGTCCTTGAGTTTGAAATCACGACCATAGGTCACGCCGGAAATATCGGTTCCGTTGTATTTGACCTGCTGGCCGCGCCCGCATCCTGCGAGCAGCGCCGCGCATGCGGCACCGGCGACCATGAATCGACGTCGTTGCACTTTGACCTCCTGGTATGAAGCACGCGGTCGCGGAATGATTCCGCATTCGCCCGACCGGACACTGCACGCGCCTGACGCGGCGCATTCGTGACGATCGCGCGGGGGCGCACCGCCCCCGCATCGATCAGGCGTGCTCAGGCGGCGCGCGGCCGCGCGCGTGGAGGTAAGCGGTGACGCCCGCGACGTCATCGACGGCAACGACGGGCTGCACATGCGCAAACACATCGGGGTCGAAGCGCACGACGGCGGCCGGCGCAAACCCGGACCAGCCGGTATGCGCCGCGCAGAACGGGCATTGCTCGGTGCCCGTCGGTGCGCCGGGCGACGCGGGGCCTTGCTTGCCCGACGCATCGGAGGCCGGCACGACCCATCGCGAACCGGCGATCGAGCAGATCTGTGTCCAGCCGGTGGCCTGGCCAGTCAGGAGCGCGATCGATTGCGAGACGGCCGGCGCGAGCGCGTTCAACACGATCGCGAAGCAGGCAATCAGGTGAACCAGGCGGCGGCGAAGGACGGTAGGCATGCGCATTCGGGGTGAGCGCGTAGTGTATACGGGCTCGCCCTGAACGCGTCGACCGGCTCGCATGGCGCCAACCTTGGTCACAGCAGCACCGAAACGCCAGTGGCTCACGTCACCTCGACCTTGATCTGCACACCGCTTGCCGGGCGCAGGCTGCGAGCGCATCAGCCAACACCGCAGCGGGAATGTCGAACGGCAATGCCTGCGCCGCATCGGCGCCGGTGCTCACCAACAGGCGATATTGAAATCTAGAGGTGATCATGAAAGGTCGACCTTAAAGCAATGAAATTCACTTCCGTACGGCGGCGCGCATAGAAGGCGCGGCGAGTTTCTTCCCGAGCCGGCGCCAGCCGATGACCACGCCGGTCAGACTGACGGCGACGCCACCGACGCTCAACAGAATCAGCAAGGCGTCCCACCAGGGGCGATGCGCGAGCAGCGGCCACCAATCCCAGCTGTGCAAAAACGCGAACAGCCAGCGCCGCACCCGGCCGCGATCGTCGAGCCGACTCACCACCGCACCGGTGGCCGGATCGACATGCAGCCAGGTCGACGCGGCATCGGCGAACTCCAGACGCAGCATCGGCAAGCGGCGCTCGTTGCTGCCGCTCATCGTGTGTTCGGCGCGCGCGTAGTAGTAGGCGTCGTACTCGGTGAGCAGGGTCGTTCGCGCGAGCGCAGCACCCGGCATGGCACGCTTGCCTTCGGCGATCAGGCGGTCGGTATCGATGACGGACAGCACCTGCGCATCTGGCAATGCGGGCAGCACGCGTGTGCGTCCGGCGCCATCGGTCGCGAGGTACAACCCTTTGCCTTCGAAGCGCCGCCATTCGAGTTCGACCGGCACGAAGTCCGCCGCGCGCAAACGCGCGAGTGCTTCTGCGGCATTCACTCGAAAGTCGGTCGCCTCGACGGCGACGCGTTGCGCGCCACGCACCCGCGGCGTGCTGCTGCCCAGATCGAAAACCTTCCACGGATTCATCGACAACAAGCCGCTGAAAATCCAGGTCACGCAGATCGCGCCGAACACCAGGCCGAGGATGTGATGCCAGCGCATCGCCATGCCGCGATAGGGCGATTTGCCGCCGTTGCCGTAACGCCCGGCAAAGCGCCAGCGCCAGACACCGACCACCATGCCGGTCAGCGCGAGCACCGTTGCGACCAGCGAGGTGTAGATCACGATCTCGGTCCAGACGCCATCGAAGACGCCGCCGCGAAACGGATACAGCCAATGGATCCAGGCACCGATCCAGTTCCAGGCGCGCTCGGTGCGTGTGGCATCGCGCACGACCTCGCCGGTGGCCGATGAGACGTAGTACAAGGTCGCGTCGATGTCATCGGCCTGGATGCGCAGCAAAGGCCGATGCGCATCGAGCGCACGCGAATGCGTCCAGGCGTCTTCGTCGATGGCGCCTAGATCGACCAGCGGCGCCTCGAGCGCATAGGCATGCACCGCGGCGATCGCATCCGCGCCCGACACTGCGGTGACGCGCTGACCGGTGCGTGCATCGACCGCGACCGCCGGCCCGCGTGCCCAGGTGAACACATAGCGCGGCGCGCCGGCGATCGTGGTCAGACGCACCGCATCGGGTGGACTGTTGGTCGACGCATCGCTTGCGGCATCGCCGCGCCGCGCCGCCGCGAGCGCTTGTGCCAGATCGACACAACAGCCCTCGGCCGCAAGCGGCGGCAGCCCCGCGCGATGTTCGCTCGGCGTGAGCTTGGGATAGCCCACATACATCATGACCACGCCCGAGACGAACCACATCGCCATGAACAAGCAAAGCAGCACGCCCATCCAGCGATGGGCGAGAAACAGAAAGCGCTTCATGACCGGCCCCGATCAGAAGCGCATCTGCAATGCCAGTTCCACGGTGCGCGGCGCGCCGAGATAGAACATCGGCGTGCTCGTCACCCAGCGCGCATAGACCTTGTCGGTCAGATTGCGCACGCGCAGGGTCAGGGTCGCGTCAGGCGTCATCCGATACGTCGCATAGGCGCCGTAGATCGTATAGGCCGGCACCCACATGGTGTTTGCCGAGTTGGCATAGCGCGACGACACATAGCGCGCGTCGGCCCCCGCCTCCCATTGCGGATTGAAGGTGTAGGTCGCCCAGGCGTTGGCAACGCGCGCCGGCGTGTTCGCGGGCGTGTTGCCGTTGCGCGAGACCGCGACGCCGCCGGAGGTCTCGGTGAAGTCGTCGTATTGCGCATCGACGTAGGCGAAATTGCCTTGCAACAGCCACGCCGCGGTGGCGCGCCACGAAGCCGCGAGTTCGATCCCGCGCGAGGATTGCTGGCCGACCGGAATCGTCACCGTCGGATCGTTGGGATCGGTCACCGCGATGTTCTTGCGCGTGATGGTGAAGGCCGCGATCGTGCCGGTGCCCTTGCCCTCGGCAAAATCGAATTTGCTGCCGACCTCGAACTGATGGCCGGTGGTCAGATCGAAGCTGCGTACCTGACTGAAGGTGGCTGTGGTCAGAATGCCCGCGGGCGGATCGGCCGCAGTGCTGTATTGCGCATAGGCATTGGCGCCCGGCGCAATGTCGGCGACCACACCGATGCGGCCCGTCACCGGTCGATAGGTGCGTTCGAAATAGGCCGGATCGGTCGCCGTAACGGTGCGCTGGTTGCGCACCTCTAAATCGATTTCGTCACGCCGCAAACCGGTGACCAGCGCCAGGTTGTCGGTGAACCGGGTGCGGTTCTCCAGGAACATGGCCAGCGTGGTCACGCGGTTGGAACGATCGGGCACGAAGCCCGGCACCATGCCCGGGATGTCGAAGAAATGCTCGACGGTGTAGTTGTACGGATCGACCGTGCTCACCGTGGCCGACAACGAGCGCGGGAAACGCGTCTGCTTGTTGACGCTGTAATCGAAGCCCGCGGCCCAGTCCGAACGCAATCCGGCGAGCAGGCCTTTGCGCGTGTACTCGACGCGATCGCCGTTGAGCTGCTGGTCGTGCCGCTGCAAAAGCGCCGATGAACGCACGATCGCGGTGTTGCTCGCGTTGTAGCGGTAGCTCTCGACGTTGCGATAGTCGCGCAGCGCGTCGTAATGGTAGAAGGTGTTGCGCACGCTGCCCGAATCGCCGAGCTTGTAATCGAGAATCGAGCGCGCCCATTTCACGGTCTGTTCGTAGATGCCGTCGGCCGTGTTGTAGTTCTTGAAGCGGATGCCTTCGTCGATGCGCAATTCGCCGACGGCGGGCTGCAATGCCGGCGTGCCCCAGTACGGACGATCGACCTTCTCGTTCTGATACTCGACCGCCAAGGTATGCGACAACTGCGCGTTCACATCGGTCAACAAGGAAGCGGCGAGGTTCCAGGCTTCGCGCTTGTTGCCCTCGACCCAGCCAGTGCTGTAGGTGCGGCTGACATCGGCACGCGCGTAGTTGCGCACGCCTTCGCCCGAGCCCAGGCGGCCGTTCACACCAAGGCCGAGCATCGAGGTGTCGTACGAGCCGTAGCTCGCACGCGCCTGAACATCATTGCCATCGCGATGCGCGAGCTTGGTGATGTAATTGATCGAACCGCCCACCGCCCCGGCACCAAACAGGAAGGTCGATGGACCGCCGATGACTTCGACCCGGTCATAGATCCAGCTATCGACCGGCCGCGCCGAAATCGCGTCGTATTGGACGGTGATGCCGTTGAACAATTGGGTGAGCTGAGACACGCCGAAGCCGCGATAGCTGGCCGAGCCGGCCGATCCCGGCGGCGCCGCGGCGGTCAGGCCCGGCACGCTCGACAGGATCTCCTGGGTATCGGTCGCGCCGCGCTTCTCGATCAGATCGCGCTCGATGATGGTGACCGAGGCCGGCGTTTCCCTGGGCGTCAGACCCAGACGCGAACCGGTCGATGACGGGGTGTCGATCGACAATTTGTCGCTCGGTTTGCTGCCACTGACGGTGACCGCGGGCAACACCTCGTGCTTGGAAGTTTCATCGGCCTGCTGCGCGAAAGCGCCCGAGGAGAATGCCGCGCCCATGGCCGCGGCGATGAACTGAAGATGACTGTGCTTCATGACGTTCCTGATCCGTGCGATCCCGCGCGCAAGACGGCCGTGTGCGGCAGGGGCGCGCACATGGCGCCTTGCACTCGGCCAACGAACGGGAATGAATGTGACAAGCGCCGTGCGCGTCAGCGCGCAACGGCCATTGCGGATGAACTGCTCAGGAACGCGCCGGCGGTGCGCGCGAACGGATGACGGCCCCAGGCGGGACCGGATGCGCGTGAGCCAGCACCGGCACCGGCGCCGCTTCGTCCGTCGCGCTTGCGACGGCAACGGCGATCGGCGGCTCCGGCAGCACGACCCACGAGCCGGCATGTACGCCGCAGAACGGGCATTGCTCGGTCTGGAACTGCTGATCGGGCGCACCGCTTTCTTGCGAATTCGCAAGATCGTCCGAACTCTGGACCCAACGCAGGCCGGCGAGCGAACAGATTTGCGTCCAACCCGTCTGCCCAGTGGACGCCGCCACCGCCTGCGACACCGTCGGTGCAAGCGCATTCAGCAAGATCGCAAAGCAGGCGATCCAGAGCAATGCATGGCGACGGAACAGGCGGAATGGCGACATGGGGCGCGAGTGTAACCGCGTGTGGCAGATCCTGCGCGTGTCGTGTGTCGCATTGGCGCCCCACCCCGCCATGACAGGCGATGCTCGCGTACACAGCGCTGCTGCGAACGCTGCAGGATCGCCGCGTTGTACGACGCCGCAAAAGTGGATCACACTGCGTGATCTCGCCGAGCCAGCACGGTGCGAGCGCCGCGGTTTACAAGCCTTTGCGTTTCGGCAATCAAGGCGCAGCACCTCCTTCCTATCGTGCCCATATGACCTCCCCCTCCCATTTGCTCGCGACGCGGCGTGATTCGGCGCGCGCACGTGCCACCGTCGGGCGCGCCGGCTTTTCGCTTGGACTCATCGCCGCCTTGCTGCTCAGCGCCTGCGCCAGCACCGCGCCGGTCAGCGATCCGGGCCAGGCCGGCGTGGCACTGCCCGCAGCCTGGGCGCAAGCCTCCAATGCTGCCAACGCGGCGCCCGCCGATCTCAGCCATTGGTGGCAGCGCTTCAACGACGCGCAGATGCTGAACGTGCAGTCGCGACTCGACGCGAACCGCACGTGCTCGAAGGACTTCACCAATCGCCTCTCGGTCAACGTGCAGGGCCAGGGCGCGGCGCCGGTCGGCCCGAGGCGGCCGTGATGCTCGAGCGCCTCATCGACCTCGCGGCGCGCCGGCTCGGCGTCGATCGCCTCGAATTGCGGCGTAAGAACCTGATCGCGGCCGACCAGTTCCCCTACACGTCGGTCAGCGGGTTGAAATACGACAGCGGTGACTACGCGCGTGCGCTCGACGTCGCGCTCGAGGCGCTCGACCATGTCGACCCCAAGGTGAGCGCGGCGATGCAGCCCGACAATGGCGCCCAGGAAGGTCATCCAGACGAATGCGAACCGCGGGATTTCCTCGGACAGGTCGATGCCAGAGTTGAAGAACATCCGCAGCAGCACATTGCCGAGGACCATGACCAGCATCACGGTCATGCACGCCACCATGACCACCTCAATGAAGCGGTGGAACGCGCGGACCAGCGCGGTGAGCAGCGTGATCA
>CAXBRX010000064.1:0-11938 GCA_963977835.1 uncultured Derxia sp. | reverse complement strand
TGCATGGCGGTGATCGAGGCCGGTACGGGCGTTTGCCCGGCCGGCCTCGATCGTTTCAGGGCTAGCAGTTCAAATTGGCTGGGTGCTGCGTTCGAGCCAGGCCAGCGCGTCGCCGTGCAAATGCGGCGCAACGCGCGCGCGGACCTCGGCGTGGTAATCGTTGAGCCAGTCGGCTTCGTCGTCGGTCAGCAGGCGCCGCTCGATGCAACGGGTGTCGATCGGGCACAGCGTCAGCGTTTCGAAGCGCAGGAATTCGCCAAACTCGGTGGTCTCGTGCGCGACGTTGAGCAACAGGTTCTCGATGCGCACGCCCCAGCGTCCGGGCCGGTAGATGCCGGGCTCGTTCGAGGTGATCATGCCGGGCTCCATCGCGGTCTGGGGCTCGGTCGCCGCATGCGGCGAAATGGTCTGCGGCCCTTCGTGCACATTCAGGAAATAGCCCACGCCATGGCCGGTGCCATGGCCGTAATCGACGCCGCCGGCCCAGATCGGCGCACGCGCGATCGCATCGAGCACCGGCGAGCGCGTGCCGCGCGGGAAATGCGTGCGCGACAAGGCGATCATGCCTTTGAGCACCAGCGTGAAGTCGTGCTTTTGCGCGGCCGACGGGGTGCCGATCGCGACCACGCGCGTGATGTCGGTGGTGCCGCCCAGGTATTGGCCGCCCGAATCGATGAGCAACAAGCCTTCGGCCGCCAGACCGTCGCGGCGTGAAAGCGTGGCATGCGCAGCGTCGGTGGCGCGGTAATGCGGCATCGCGCCGTTGGCATTGAAGCCCGCGATCGTGCCGAAGCTCGGGCTGACATAGCCAGGCCGGCGCGCGCGCGCCGCGGTCACGCGTTCGTCGATCGTCAATTCGGTGATGGGTTCGTGCCCGAGCGCTTGTTCGAGCCAGGTGAAGAATTCGGCCAGCGCGGCGCCGTCTTGTTCCATCGCCGCGCGCACCTGCGCGATTTCGGCCGCGGTCTTGCGCGATTTGGCGAGCGTGCTCGGATTGATCGCCTCGACCACGCGCACGCTGGCCGGGACGGCTTCGCGCGCGCCGAGCGTGATGCGGCGTGGGTCGATCAGCAGCACCGCATCGGCTGGCAATTGCGCGAGATGCGTGTGCGCCTGCGCATACGGCACGACGCCAACGCCATCGCTGGCCAGGCGCGCGCGCAAGGCAGCGTCGATCTTGCCGTCGGCGACGAACAAGGTCGCTTGCGACGGGCCGATCAGCGCATGGGCCAAAAACACCGGGTTGTAGTTGACGTCGGCGCCACGCAGATTGAAGACCCATGCGATGTCGTCGAGCGTGGACAGCCAATGCCATTGCGCGCCGGCCTCCTGCATGGAGGCGCGCAAGGCGGCGAGTTTCTCGGCACGCGTCGTGGCGGCATGGGGCGCCAGGTGTTCATAGACGGCGGCGGTGGGCAGGCCCGGGCGATCGGGCCAGGCGAGGCCAAGCAGATCGAGCTTGGTGACGAGCGTGGCGCCGGCGGCGCTCACGGCTTCGCTCAGTTGGCGCGCTGCGGCCAGGCCGAGCACCGCGGCGTCGACGGCGACGACTTGCGCCGGCTTCAGATGCGCGCGCAACCAATCGACATGGCCGGGGCTCGCGGCCGAAGCAATCTTCATGAGTTCGACGCCGGTGCCGGCGAGTTCGGCCTCGGCTTGCACCCAATACCGGCTGTCGACCCAGACGCCGGCAAAATCGGCGCAGACCACCAGGGTGCCGACCGACCCGGTGAAACCGCTGGCCCAGGCGCGGCCTTGCCAGCGCGCGGGCAGGTATTCCGACAAATGCGGATCGGACGACGGGATGATGAGGGCGTCGACTGCGTGCTCGCGCAAAACTTTGCGCAGATCGTCAATGCGTGCGCGCGTTTGCGCGCGGGTGGGGTCCAGAGTATCCATTGGGGGCGGCGCTGCCGATGCAGGCGCGGTGCAGAGTTTATTTGCGCCGAGTGTAATCGCGACTCGCGCAGAACTGAGGAAATCGGTTAGCCTTGGCCGATTGTCGATGACCCCGATTTTGGCGTGGGTACTGCGCCGGCGCGTCGTCGAACGGATTTCCCCCATGAGCGAACACTCCAGCGAGCACGAGGCATCGGCGCCGGTCGGCGCATTCGAGCGGCTGCTCGGCCAGGCGTTTCGCGTCTGTCCCGATTACGTCACGATCTCCGAAGCCGACACCGGGCGCCTGCTGATGGTGACCCGAGGCTTCACCCAACTGGTCGGCTGGGCGCAGGAAGAAGTGCAAGGGCGCACCGTGAACGAGCTTGGCCTTTGGCCCGAGCCGACGCAGCGTGCAGCGCTGCTCGAACTGCTGCGCGAGCAACCGGTGGTCCAGCAATTCAGCCATCTGCTGCGCGCCAAGGACGGTGGCAATCTGCCGGTGGTGAGTTCGGTCAGCCTTTTCGTGCACGACGACAAGCGCTATCTGGTTGCGGTCGTGCGCGACACCACCGAAAGCGAACGCACGCGGCTCGAGTACGAAGCGATCTTCGAGAACGCCCAGGTCGGCATCGCCCTGATCCGTCAGGGCTGCTTCCAACGCACCAACGGGCGGTTTGAAGAAATGCTGGGCTGGCCGCATCTGGCCATCATCGGCCAGCATGATTCGGTGGTCTGGCCATCGGGCGAAATCTATCAACGTGCGCGCGCTGTGGTGGCGCGCGAGTTTGCCGCCGGACGCGCGGTCGATCTCGAACATGAACTCGCGCGCCGCGACGGCTCGTCGATCTGGTGCCGTCTGCATGGCAAGCCCATCGATCGTGCGTCGCCGACCCAGGGCGGCACGATCTGGATCATCGAAGACATCACCGACGCCAAGCGCAACGAAATGGCCTTGCAGGCCGCGCAGCGCGACGCCGAGGCGGCCAGCCGCGCCAAGAGCGCCTTCCTGGCCAACATGAGCCATGAGATCCGCACGCCGCTCAACGCCATCGTGGGCCTCGCGCGCATCGCGCTCGCGCCCAATGTGCGGCTGCGCGAGCAACGCGACCATCTGCAACGCATCCTCGAAAGCGCCGAGGCCCTGCAGGACATGATTTCCGGTGTGCTCGATCTGTCGAAGATCGAAGCCGGCCGGCTCGATCTCGAACAGATCGATTTCGATCTGCACGATCTGTTGATCAGCGTGCATGCCGCGTATGCGGCGCTCGCGACGAGCCGCAACCTCAAACTGGCCCTCGATCTCGATGACCGGCTGCCGCACCATGTGCGCGGCGATCCGTTGCGGGTGCGCCAGATCGTCGGCAACTACGTCGGCAATGCGCTCAAATTCACCGAGCACGGCAGCATCACCTTGCGGGCCTTGCCGGCGCACGACGACTTCGTGCGCTTCGAGGTCATCGACACCGGCATCGGCATCGACGACGCGACGCGCGAGCGCTTGTTCAGCCCGTTCACCCAGGCCGATCAATCGACGACCCGGCAATACGGCGGCTCGGGGCTCGGTCTTGCGATCTGCCGCGAACTTGCCCAACTGATGGGCGGCGAAGTCGGCGTGAGCAGCGAGGTCGGCCGAGGCAGCACGTTCTGGGCCCAGGTGAGTCTGCCCGCGATCGCCAAGCCGACCGCGAACGATCCGGCGCCCGACGAATCCGGCTTGCAGGATTTGCGCGTGCTGGTGGTGGAAGACAACCCGATCAATCTGCTGGTGGCCGAGACCTTGCTGACCCAATGGGGCATGCAGGTGACCAGCGCCGAAGATGGCTGGACGGCGGTCAATCTGGTCGAGGCGCAGCCCGATGCCTTCGATGTCGTGCTCATGGATGTGCACATGCCGGGCATGGATGGCATCGAGGCGACGCGTCTGCTGCGCCAGAACTTCGATTCGGTGCGCCTGCCCATCATCGCGCAGACGGCGGCCGCGTTGTCGTTCGAGCGTGAGCAATGCATCGAGGCCGGCATGAACGATTTCATCGCCAAGCCGATCGACATCAACCGCTTGCGCGAAGTGCTGCGCCACTGGACGCGGCGCTGAGCGCGCCCGGGTTCAGACCAAGGGCGCGAGTTGTGAATTGCCGGCCAGATGCACGCGGTCGCGGCCGGCGTGCTTGGCTGCGTACATCGCGCGGTCGGCCTCGTCGATGAGGTTGCGCGCCTGCAGCGAGGTCGCATCGCTCGACGCAACCCCGATGCTGCAGGTGATCGAAATATAAGCCCCCTCGTGCTGCACCAGCACTTGCGCGACGCGCATGCGGATGCGCTCGGCGATCGCGAGCGCATCGGAGGTGCTCGCACCTTGCAGCACGACCAGAAACTCTTCGCCGCCGTAACGCCCGATCGCATCGGTCTGGCGCAACTCGGCTTGCAGCGGATCGATCATCGCCTTCAGGCAGGCGTCGCCGGCCAGATGGCCGTAGGTGTCGTTGATGCGCTTGAAATGGTCGAGGTCGAGAAACAGCAAGGAGACCGGATCGTTGGTCTCGCGCGCTTCTTCGATGACCGCATGCAGATGGTCGACGATCGAGCGGCGGTTGAGCATGCCGGTCAGCGGGTCGGTGGCGGCGCGCCGGCGCGCGTCTTGAAGTGCATGGCGTTGTTCGCGCATGCGGTCGGCGAGGCCGATCGTCAGCACGATCGAGGTCGACACGATCGCGAACGGCAGACCGTAGGTCAGGAGGCTGGGCGCGACATTGCCCATCAATTGGTTGATCACGCCCCAAGCCACGAAGGCCGCGACCAGCAAGAAGGCGAGCATGAAATACCCGGCACCGCGAATGCCGCGCCGCCATTGCAAGGCCAGCAGCACCATGATGCTGGCCACGGCGAGCAGGATCAGCGCATTCGAGATCGGCCCGAGCACCGGCAGGACCGCCGCGGGCATGACGAAATGCACGATGGCCAGCACCGCGAACACCAGCGCCAGGTGCGAAAGCAGCTTGACCAGTCGACGCTCGCGCGCGCTGACCACGGTGATGGCGCGGATGAACCAGCACAGGCAGGCGGTGGCGAACATGCCCGCGGCATTGCCGGGGGCCGAGCCCATGGTGCGCAACAGATCGAAGACCGGCCAGGCGAAGCCTTCACCCGAGGCGTAGATCAGCCAGATCGATTCGAAACCGACCGTGCCGGCGAAATAAAGGTAGGGCAGATCGCGCACCGCGACCCAGATGAACAAGGCCGACAGCGTGAGTGCGAACAAGGCGCCGATCGCGAAGCTCGTCACGCGCATGTGCATGACGCTCGCCGCATTGGCCGCATGCAAGTCCTCGATGGCCACGCCGATGTGGCCCGAGATCGCGCCCGGTTCCGGTTCGACCCAGAGGTAGAGCGCACGCGCCTGCAGGCCCGGGTCGAGCGCGAACACCAATTCGTTGCGCGCCCGGGCCACCGGGTAATCGGCGGAATACAGGTTCAGCGCGACCGGTTCGGTGTCGTGGTCGGTGAACAGCGTGACGGTGATGTTGCGCGCATTGCGCACGACCAGCGCCGCCGGCGTGCTGGCGTCGTCGCTGGCGGGGGCGAGCACGCGCAACCAGAATGCGCCGCGGTCGGTGCGCAGCGCTTCGGCGCCCTGGATCGTGAATGCCGCCTCGTAATCGCCCGCCATCACGCGTGCCGAATCCGGCAACCCGATCGCGGGCAGCGACAGACGAGCCAGATGCAATTCATTGGCGGCGCCGGCGAGAGTGGCCGTGCAAACGAGCAACGCCGCAATCAGGCAACGCAGGACGAAAGTGGGAGCAAACAAAGAAGCGAACGCATGAAACGATGGCCGTTCGCCATGAACGCGGTTGCGTCCAGGACCGGCCGCTGCATTATGCCGTGAAGGGTCCCGAGGCCATGTGCGAAAGTTGTTCGGCCAGTGCTTCATCGACGGCTTGCGGCAAAGGTGTGGCGTCCGGCGCACCAATCAGCCGGACCAGGGCTTGATCATCGAGCCGGTGCGGCTCGGTCCAAAGGTAGCGCATCTCCGCAATCTCGCGCCACATCGGCAGCACCAGGCCGCCCGCGCGCAACAACCCCCAGGGCAGGCTCGACACCTTGGGCATCTGGCGTTCTCGCAGCACGGCCAACCGTCGCGCGCTGTCGGTCAACGCAGCCACCAAAGTTTCGCCGGTCACGGCATGCCCCGCGAAATGCAAGGTCGCGTAGCGTTCGAGTTCGGCGCGCCGGTTGGCCACCCGCACGAAGACCCGGGCCAGATCGGGCAGATAGGCCCAGGCATGCGGCACCGTGAGCGGCCCCGGATAGACGATGTGGCCGTTGCGGATGCGCTTGGTGATGACGGCATCGAACCAGGCGCCGTGGCCCGCGCCGCCGAAAAAATCTCCGGCGCGCAACACGATGCTCGACAAGGCCGTGCGCGCCTGCAGCGCGGCTTCGATCTGCGCGCGGATCATGCCTTTGCGCGTGCTCGGCCGTTGCGGCGTGGTCTCGGTCAGCACTGCGGGCATCGGGCTGCCGTAGTTGTAGACATTGCCGGGCAGCATCAAGGTGGCGCCGATGCGCACCGCGAGATTCATCGCGAGGTGGGCGAGGTCGAGCGCCTGGTCGGCCCAATGCGTGTAAGGCGGGTTCATCGCATGCACGACGATCTGGGCTTCGCTCGCCACCGCGGCCAGACCCGCCAGATCGGACAAGGGCAGGGCCAGCGTCTGGACGCCCGCAGGCACCGGCGGTTCGAGTGCGCGGCGCGCGTGCGCCAGCACCTGCCAGCCGGCGGCGTGGAAGGCGGTGACGAGGCTGCGACCCAGGCGGCCGTTGGCGCCGAGGATCAAGACGGTGGCAGGCATCGGAATCGATGGCGCGGGATCGAACGATCCGGCGCGCGTGTTGAGAGTCCTGCATTGTTCGCGCCGCGCGGCCTGGCGATCAACCGCACGAGCGTGAATCTCACACTTTCAAACCGGCGTCACCATTGCGTCGCATCGTGTTTGCATCGGTGCCGGGCGCAGCGGCTTGTGCCGGGCGCCGCATCTGCCATAACCCTTCGACGGTGTAGACCGCGAGCGCGAACCAGATCGCTGCATAGCCGGCAAATTTTGCGAGCGGAAATGGCTCGTGGTACAGCCAGACGCCGACCAGCAATTGCAAGGTCGGTCCGATGTATTGCAGAACCCCGAGCAGTGAAAACGTGATGCGTCGTGCACCGGCGGCAAACAACAGCAAAGGAATCGCCGTCACCGGACCGGCGGCGGCCAGCAGCAATTGCAAGGACGGGGCGGCACCGAGGAAAGCGTTGTCGTGCTGCCAGGCGAGCCAGCACAGGTAGCCGAAAGCGAGCGGAAACAGCAGCGCGGTCTCGAGCGCCAGACCCTCCAGCGCGCCGAGCGCTGCGGTCTTGCGCATCAGGCCGTAGGTCGCGAACGAAAACGCGAGCAGCAGGCCGATCCAGGGCAACTGCCCGCCTTGATAGGTCAGCCAAAGCACGCCGGCCGCGGCGATCGCCACCGCCATCCATTGGCCGCGCCGCAGACGTTCGCGCAGCACCAGTGCGCCGAGCACCACATTGACGAGCGGGTTGATGAAGTAACCGAGACTCGCATCGACGACCCGATCGGCATTCACGGCCCAGATGTACAAGCCCCAGTTGATCGAGATGATCGCGGCGCTGCCCGCGAACCAGAGCAGCACCCGCGGACGGCGCGCCAGATCGCGTACCCAGGCCCAGCGCCGCAGGCCGGCCAGGATGAGCAACAGGAACAACAAGGACCAGACCATCCGGTGCGCCACGATCTGGGTCGCCGGAACCGCCTTCAGGGCTTTGAAATAGATCGGGAACACGCCCCAGATCACATAGGCCAGGCTCGCGTAGACGATGCCGCGTCGCATGAGGGTTCTTTCTCGGGAAAACGCCAAGAGCGCGTGCATCGGGCTCGGGCGGGCGCGCATTGTCGCAGCAAGGCGCAGGCAAAGGCGCCAAAACCGTGTTCGCGGCGTTCATCGGGTGCGCGGCGATGGCATCATGCGCGCCTGTCATTTCAGTCGGGTGTTTCCATGCGCGTTTTTCGCCCCCTCGTTGCTGTTCCCGTGCTCCTCGGCCTGGTATTGGCTGCCGACCCGGTCTGGGCCGCCGGCAAATCCACCGGCGCCAAATTGCTGACCCGCGACGAATTGCGCGCCTGCCTCAAGCAGGACAAGAGCAACAAGGCCCGCGGCGAAGAAGCCGTCAAGATGCAGGCCGACCTCGATCAGACCAAGGCCGACATCGCGCGCGAAAACGCTGCCATCAAGGCCGACGCGGCCGCGGCCAATGCGGCCGACGAGGCGGCGGTCACCGCGCTCAAGGCGCGCGCCACGGCGCTCGATGAAAAGATCGACGGCTACAACGAGCGGCTGCCGAAGTTCAACGACTTCGTGCGCGCGCTCGAAGCCGACCGGGCCGATTACAAGGCGCATTGCGCCGATCGCAAGTACGACGAAAAAGACCTGTTCGCGATCCAGCGCGGCAAGTAAGGCGGCCGCGCGCAAAAGATGCGCGCCGGTTGCGCCAGATCACTGGCGCCGGTTGTCGTGTCCACACGACCGGCGCAAAGTAGCCCGATTGTGCTCATGGAAGTCACGGCCGCGGGCCGCTCTCGTCTTTGCGAAATGATGGCTAAACCGGCCGTCCTCGACGCCTATCTCGGCAAACCGATGGGCGAGATTTGCCGTCACGCCCAGTCGCGCGAGCAGGCCCATCATCGCGGTGCCCAATTCATCGGGCATGTGCTGCGCTTCGATTTCGGTTGCGACCAAGGGTGCAGCGGCTGCCTGCAGGACGGCGGCGGTGCGCCCACCATGGGCGTCGAAAGGTTGTTCCATCGCGCGCCGCGCAAAGGCTTGTGGGTCCGGCGCCCGCCCGAGTTGTCGCCCTGCCTGATCTTCATCGCACCCTCCACCCATGTGCGCTGCCTCGGCGAGAACTGGATGATGGCCTGCAGTCCGCGCAATCAGGTCGGGATCTATTGGGATGGCCGGATCTGGACCTATCAGGACGACCGGGCGCGGGTGGTGAACGAAGCCGAATCGGAATTCCTGGTGCGTTGCAGCCAGGGAGCGCGTAGCCCGTATCGGGCCCTCGAACTGTTGTACGGCGCAATACCCGACTAAATCCCTAGGTTGTGCAGGATGACGTGCTTGCGGGATATCCGTCGGCGCGGCGGGGGGAACCGGCTACAATCCGGCCCGTTTCAGAATCTCACGATTATTTTTCATGGGTATGCCTAACCAAGCCGCCGTCGCACCGGTCGACGACCTCGGTCGCGAGTTCGAACAGGAACTCGCGCAAGTGCTCGTCAGCGCATTGAACCTCGAACTCTCCGCCGACGAAATCGTGCCCGATGCTCCTTTGTTCGGTGACGATGGGATCGGCCTCGATTCCATCGACGTGCTCGAAATCGCGCTCACGCTGTCCAAGAAGTACGGCGTCGAATTGCGCTCCGACGACCAGAACAACACCCGGATCTTCGCGTCCTTGCGCAGTCTGGCCGCCTGGGTGCAAGCACACCGGACGCGCTAGATGGCGGCGCGCCGCAGCTGGGTCGTCAATGTTCTGCTCGGCCTGCTGTTGATCGGCTATCAGGTCCTCGCGCATTTCATCACCGCCGCCGACCGGCTCACCGCCTTCGGCGTCGCGGTCATGATCGTCCCGGTGGCCGGCGGCGCGTTCTGGGCGCTTTGGGTGGAGTTGGGCGCGCGCACGGCCTGCGCTGCCCTGGCCGGGGTGTTGTCGTTGTGCGCGGCTGCGTTCGCCTGGTGGGGCCTGCCGAGTGCGGCGCTGGTTTACGGCCTGCCGCATTTCTCGGCCAATCTGTTCCTGTTGTGGTTTTTTGCCCGCACTTTGCGCGCCGGGCGCGAGCCGCTCGTCACGCGCATCGCGCTGCGCCTCGAGGGTGGGGCACTGCCCGAGGTCATGCGCGGCTATACGCGCCGGGTGACGATCGCCTGGTCGGTGTTCTTCGCTGCGCAGCTCGTGGCGTCGTTGTTGTTGTATGCCTTCGCCAGCCGCACGGTCTGGTCTTTGTTCATCAACATCGTGAGTTCCTTGTTGATTCCCACGATGTTCGTCGCGGAGTACGGTTGGCGCTGGGTCTGGCATCGCGAGCATGCGCGCGGGCCGGTGTTCGCCGGTGCCGATCTGTTTTCCGATCCGCCATCCGCGGCGCCCGTCGAGCCCCGCTGAAAGTCGTTCGCGTTTTATGCAAGTTTCCGCGCTGATCCGTCCGCGTCCGATGCACGCGCTTTTCGCCCACCGTCAGGGCCAAGCGCTCTCGGCCAACCGTTTCGTGGCCGATGCAGTCGCCCTCGCGGCCGTGTTGCCCGCGCGCGGCCATGTGGTCAATCTGTGCGCCGACCGTTATCGCTTCGCGGTTGGCTTCGCCGCGGCCTTGTTGCGCGGGCAGGTCAGCTTGCTGCCGCCCAATCACACGCCCGATTTCGTGGCGCGCCTGGCCGCGCACTATCCCGATGTCTATGCCTTGCGCGATGGCGATCAGGCGATAGCCCTGCCCATCGTCGACTTTCCCGAATTGCCCACGGCACCCGCGTCGGTCGAGGTGCCGCAAGTGCCCGACGACCGGCTCGCGGCGATCGTCTTCACCTCGGGCTCGCAAGGCGACCCGGTGCCCAACCGCAAGTACTGGGGCCTGCTGGTGCAAAACGCCCAGGCCGAGGCGCGCCGTCTCGGCGTGCTCGATCGGCACGACCTGACCATCGTCGGCACCGTGCCGTCGCAGCACATGTACGGTTTCGAATCCGCGATGCTGATCGCCATGCTGGGCGGCACGAGCTTCGACGCGAGCAAGCCGTTCTTCCCCGCGGATGTGGCGGCCGTCCTCGACGCCATCGATGGGCCGCGCGCGCTGGTGACCACGCCCGTGCATTTGCGCGCATTGATCAACGACGGCATGGCCTTGCCGCCGCTCGAGTTTGTGCTGTGCGCCACCGCTCCGCTCGACCCTGCGCTCGCGCAGGCTGCCGAAGCCGCCTACGGCGCGCCCTTGTATGAAATCTACGGTTGCACCGAAGCCGGCCAGATCGCCACGCGCCGCACGACCGACGGCGAGACCTGGCTCACGATGGATGGCCTGCGATTGCGCGCCGACGGCAGCACCACCTATGTGTCGGGCGGTCATGTGCTCGGCGAAGTGCCGCTCGGCGATGTGATCGAATTGCATACGCCGACCGAATTCCGCTTGTGCGGACGCACCGCCGACATGATCAATGTGGCCGGCAAGCGCACTTCGCTGGCCAACCTCAATCATCATCTCAATGCCATTGAAGGCGTGCGCGAAGGCGTGATCTTTCTGCCCGAGCAAGCGCAGGGCGAGGCGCCGCGCCTCGCGGCTTTCGTGGTGGCGCCCGGCCTCGACGCCGCGGCCATCCTGCACGCTTTGCGTCAGCGCATCGATCCGGTGTTTCTGCCGCGGCCTTTGCTGCTCGTCGATGCCTTGCCGCGCAACGACACCGGCAAGCTGCCGCGCGCGGCCTTGCTCGCTTTGTATGCGAAGAGCCACGCCGGAGGCCGCGCATGATGCAATGGCGCCTCGATTTCGCGGCCGACCATCCGGTGGGCGCGGGGCATTTCCCGGGCATGCCCATCGTGCCCGGCGCCTTGTTGCTCGAGCGCGTGCTGGCCGGGCTGGGCACGCGCCTCGCGGCGGAGCAGGGCGCGGATGCTGCGGCCACGCGTTGCGCCTGGCAGGTGCGCTCGGCCAAGTTTCCATCGCCGGTCGCGCCTGGACAGACGGTGAAGATTGAAGCCGTGGCAGGAGCGAACGGCGTGTGGCGCGTTGCCGCGAGCGTCGACGCGCGCCGGGTCTTGATCGCCGAAGTGCGTCTGGCGTCCGAGGAGGCCGCGTGAGCGCCGCGTGGCGTACCCACGAAGAACGCAGCACCGTCGGCACCTTGCGGCTGATGGTCTGGATCGCGCTGCATCTCGGGCGTGGCGTCGCGCGCGCCTTGCTGCTACCGATCTGTTTGTATTTTTTGCTGCTGGCACCGCGTGCGCGCCGTGCGT
>CAXBRX010000063.1:0-11943 GCA_963977835.1 uncultured Derxia sp. | reverse complement strand
TGCCGCACAAGAGCGATGCCGGCGGCGTGATCCTGAATTTGGCCGATGCGCAAGCGCTCAAGCAGGGCTGGCAAAAGCTTTACGACAATATCGCCCGCGCGCGTCCGGGCCTGGTGCTCGATGGCGTGCTCGTCGAAGCGATGGGCAAGCGCGGACTCGAACTCATCGTCGGTGCGCGCCAGGACAAGGACTGGGGCCCGATCCTGCTCGTGGGCCTGGGCGGTGTCATGGCCGAATTGCTGCACGATGTGCGCCTGCTGCCGGCGCATGCCTCGGCGCAGGAGATCGCCGACGAAATGCTCAAGCTCAAATGCGCGCCCTTGCTGACCGGCTTCCGCGGCGATCCGCCGGTGGATATCGAGGCCGCAGCGCAGATCGTCGCAAAAATTGGTGCATTGATGCAATCCGAGCCGCGCATCACCGAGATCGATGTGAACCCAGTGGTCGTCTATCCGCAAGGCGAAGGCGCGATCGCGCTCGACGCTTTGATTTACCTCGACTGAATGCAGGGGCCTGAGCGCGGCGCGCTCAGGCCAGCAGGCGTTCGAGCGCGAAGTCGATGTCCGCCGCCTGTTCAGGCGTGGGCGTCAACGAGCGGTCGAGCAGCTTGCGCGCAGGCAGATGATCCTGCGGACGGTTGATCGAATCGACGGCGATCAGGCGCCCGGCCCGGTAATGGAAGGCCGAGAATTTGTGCGTCTCGATCTCACCGCGCCAGACAGTGCGGTCCACCCCGGCGGCGAGGCCCGTCATCTGCAATTTCACATCGTATTGATCGGACCAGAACCAGGGCGCCGCGGTGAACGGACGCTCGCGGCCGAGCAGGGCAGCCGCGGCCGACTTGCCTTGTTCGACGGCGTTCTGCACCGATTCCAAGCGCAGGAAACTGCCGTCGGCCAGACGTTGCACGGAACAATCGCCGGCCGCGACAATTGCAGCGTCGTTCGTGCGCGCGCAGGCATCGACGACGATGGCACCGCGTTCGCATTCCAGGCCCGCGGCTTGCGCGAGTTCGCCATTGGCCAGGATGCCGATGCCGACGATGACGAGATCTGCCGGAAAGACGCGGCCGTCGGTGGTGAGCACCGCAGTCGCGCGTCCGTCCTGTTCTGCCAATTGCGCGACCTGGGCATCGAGTTCGATCGCGACGCCATGCGCGCGATGCAAATCGCGATAGAAGTCTGACAACGCGGGCGTGACGGCGCGGGCCATGAGGCGCGGTGCGGCTTCGAGTACCGTGACCGTCTTGCCGAGCTTGCGTGCAACCGCGGCGAATTCGAGGCCGATGAAGCCGCCGCCGATGACCACCACCTGGTGCACCTGGGGCAAGGCTGCCGCGATGCGCTGCGTGTCGTCGAGCGTGCGCAAAGGCAGCACGTTCGCGCATTCGCCGCCCGGGACGGGCAAGGGCCGCGCGCGCGCGCCGGTCGCGAGGCACAGCCCGGAGTACTCGAGGCTGCTGCCATCGGCGAGCTTGAGCTGGCGTGCGGTGCGATCGATGGCGCTGACCGTGACGCCGGGCCGGAACTCGATGTGCTTCTTTTCGAGCGCTTGCGGACTGCGGATCGTGAGCTGCGCTTGCGCGTAATCGCCGAGCAAATACGCTTTGGATAAGGGCGGGCGATGGTAGGGGGCATGCGCTTCCGCGCCGAGCATCAGCACCGGGCCGTCATGGCCCTCGCTGCGCAGCGCTTCCGCAGTCTGCAAACCCGCCTGCCCCGCACCGATGATGACGATCGGAGCGTTCATGAAAACGGCCTCGCGTCTTCAGCTTTGACAGGCGGGCAGGCGCACCACCATGCCCTCCATCGCCGCGGTGGCCTTGATCTGGCAGGACAGCCGGCTGTTGTCGCGCCGTTCGGCCGCGACATTGGCGAGCATGTTCGTCTCGGCCTCGCTCGGCGGGTCGAGCAGCTCGGCATGGCTTTCGACATAGCAATGGCAGGTTGCACAAGCGCACGAACCGCCGCATTCGGCCTCGATGCCATCGACGCCGTTGGTGGTTGCGCCTTGCATCAGCGTCCAGCCTTCGGCGACCTCGATGATGTTCTCGTTGCCGCTCGGCTCGATGTAAGTGATTTTCGGCATGGGGTGTGTCTCCAGAGTGTGGCCGTATTTTTTGACTTCAGGCCGCGACGAGATCCAGCCGCAACGGACTGCGGAAGGTCGACGACGGCATCCAGGCGAGTTGTTCCTGCGCGCGATGGAATTCGGGGATGACCTTGAAGAATTCTTCGAACGCGATCTTGAGCGCCATGCGCGCGATGGCATTGCCCAAACAGGCATGCACACCACCGCCGAAGCCCAGATGGCCCTTGGGCTTGCGATCGAGGTCATACACATCCGGATTGGCGAATTGGCGTTCGTCGCGGTTGCCCGAGCCATAGGCCATGCAGACGAAATCGCCTTGGCGCATGGTCTGGCCGTGCAGGGTCACGTCCTTTTGCAAGCGGCGGCGAAAGCGTTGTGCCGAGGTGTTGAAGCGCAGCGATTCTTCGATCGCATCGGCGAGCAGCGCCGGGTTGGCGGCCACACGCCGGCGCGCATCGTGGAAGTCGGCCATGTTCAGCGCAAACATCGACATGAAACCGCCGAGCGATTCGATGCCGGCCATGATGAGCGTGGTCGTGGTCAACAGCACTTCCATTTCGTCGAGCTTGTCGCCGTCGATTTCGGCGCTCGAGAAATGGCTGATCAGATCGTCCTGCGGATTCTTGCGCCGCTCGGCGATGACCTTCGCCGCGTAATCGCGCATCCAGTTGTAGGCCGCCAGATGCTCGGGGCCCTTGGCGCGCGAGACCGGATCGGATTGCACCATCAACACCGCCTTGTCGCGCACCGTTTGTTCATCGCCGAGCGGCAGGCCGAGCGCGGCGAACAGCACACGCACCGTGAACTTCGACGAGAAGTCGGTGATGAAATCGAATTGCTTGACGCCCTTGAGTTCGGCGACCGCGGCGGCGGCGATGTCGCGCATCGGGCCGGCCAGTGCTTCGAGGTTGCGCTTGAGGAAGGCGTGCTGCACCAGGCCGCGCAAACGGTCATGGCGTGGGGGATCGGTGGTGCCCAGGGTCGAGCCGGCACGGTTGGGCAACTCGGTCATGAGGTTGCCGCTGGCCGAGGAATAGGTCTGCCAATCGTTGAGCGCGGTGACGATGTCGGCATAGCGCGAGAGCACCCAGGTGCCGGCTTCGGGGCTCCAGAAACACGGGTATTCGTCGCGCAGGGTTTTGTAGTACGGGAACGGATCGGCGTCGATCACGGGGGAATACGGGTCGAACTTGAAGCTCATGGTCTCCTCCTGTCTTTATGCTTTGCATCGTAGGTGGGGCCAGGGCTGCGGAGAATGGACATTCATCGCATTCGCTTGTACTTTTTGAACATCGATGCGCGAGCGGTATCGCGCTGCAACAAGGGGAGGCCGCGCGCGCGGTATGGATTTTTCTCTCCAGCCGCACAGGGGCATTCATGGCACAGGCCAACAGCATTTCGCATTACGCGCTTTACGGCGAGTTGTTGCGTGCGAACGATCCCGAGTTCGTGCACATCGAGGACATCAGCGCGCGTTCATTGCTTTACGAATGGCGCATCCGTCAGCATGTGCATCGCGGCATGTTCCAGCTCGTGATCCTGCGCACCGGCCGCGTCACGGTCTTTCTCGACGAACTTGTCACCGACGCGCTGGCGCCGTGCGCCGTGGTGGTCCCGAGCGGCGTGGTGCATGGTTTCGAGTTCGAGCCCGAGACCGCGGGCGAAGTCGTGACCGTGGCCGATGAACTCGTGCTCTCGATGCACGACCGCAGCATCCGCAAATTGTTCAAAGGGCTGCAGACGACGCCGATGGTCATCGATTTCGCGCGCGATTCCGACCAGTTCTCGCGTGTCGAAGCGACGCTGACCCAGATGAGCAAGGAATTCCAATGGCCGCAGCCGGGGCGCTCGGCGATGCTCGAATGGTTGTTTCGTGTGCTGTTGCTTCTGCTGCGGCGCCAAGCCGATCTGCAGGAAGTCCAGGCCGAAGGCAGCAGCACGCGGCTCGAAACCTTCACGCGGTTTCGGCAGTTGGTCGAAGACCATTACCAGGAGCATTGGAGCATTCCCGCCTACGCGCGCGAACTCGCCGTGGCGCAACAGACGCTGAATCGGATCTGCCACGCTTTCGCGGGCAAGGGCGCGCAAGAGATCGTGCAAGAACGCGTGCTGCTCGCGGCGCGCCGCCATCTGATCTACACGAACGCGAGCGTCGAGGCGATCGCGTATGGCCTGGGTTTTCAGGACCCCGCGTATTTTTCGCGCTTTTTCAAGCGTCTGGCCGGCATGGCACCTGGGCAATTCCGTCAGGCGCGTGCCGCGGCAAACACTTGAATCAGGCGAATTCCTCGGTGTCGATCTCGGTCTGGGTGGCGGCGTTGTAGCGCGGGCCGACGACCGTATGTTGATTGATGAGGGCATCGAGCCGCGCGACGATGGACGCGGGCAGCACGATCGCACCGGCGGCGAAATTTTCTTCGAGATGATCGAGGCGCGTGGTGCCTGGAATCGGCAGGATGTGGTCGCCCTTGGCGAGCAGCCAGGCGAGGGCGAGTTGGGCCGGCGTGCAGCCGACTTCCTGCGCGATCGCCGCATAGCCGGCATACAGCTTGCGGTTCTCGGCATAAGGGCCGGGTTCGAAGCGCGGCATCGAACGGCGGATGTCCTTGGGCTCCAGCGCGGCAACATCGGCGAAGCCGCCGAGGAAACCGCGGCCGAGCGGCGAGAACGCGACGAAGCTGATGCCAAGCCGCTTGCATTCATCGAGCACCGCAATCTCGGGGTTGCGGGTCCAGAGCGAATACTCGGTCTGCAAGGCCGCGATCGGATGCACCGCATGAGCACGGCGCAGCGTCTCGGCCGACACTTCCGACAAACCGATCGCGCGGATCTTGCCCGCACGCACCAGATCGGCGAGCGCGCCGACACTGTCCTCGATCGGCACGCGTTTGTCCCAACGATGCAAATAGCACAGGTCTACGGCATCGGTGCGCAAGCGCACAAGGCTGTCTTCGACCGTCTGGCGCAGCACTTGCGGGCGGCCGTCGATCTCGCGCACGCCCGCGGCGTTTTTGAACATGCCGCATTTGGTCGAGAGCACGAATTCGCTGCGTCGATGCGCGAGCGTTTGTCCGATCAGGGTCTCGTTCGCGCCGAAGCCGTAGAGCGCGGCGGTATCGAACAAGGTGTAGCCGAGATCGAGCGCGCGCTGCAGCAGATGCGCCGCCGCCTGGTGTTCGGGCGGCGTGCCGTAGGCATGCGAAACATTCATGCACCCGAGGCCGATGGCGGCCACGGAATGCGCACCGAAGCGGCGTTGCATCACGGCAGTTCTCGCGGGAGTTATTGGTCGGCGAACAGCTTCTTCTCGATGCGGTCGAGATTGCGCATCGCGGGCAGGCATTGTGCCACGCTCGCATTGGGCTCACGACCTTCCTGGATCGCGGCGAAGAACTCGCGATCTTGCAATTCGATGCCGTTCTTCGAGACCGCGACGCCGCTCAGATCGATGGGCTTTTCATTGCCGTCCACGAGGTCGTCGTAGCGCGCGATGTAAGTGCCGTTGTCGCAGATGTAGCGGAAAAAGGTACCGAGAGGCCCGTTGTTGTTGAACGAGAGCGACAAGGTGCACAAGGCGCCCGAGGTCGTCTTCATGCCGATGCTCATGTCCATCGCGATGCCGAGCTCGGGATGCTTGGGGCCTTGCATGCCTTGCACCTGCACGATGTCTTCACCGGTCTGGTAGCCGAACAGATCGACGGTATGGCAGGCATGGTGCCAGAGCAGATGGTCGGTCCAGCTGCGCGGCTTGCCGAGCGCATTGGTGTTGGTGCGCCGGAAGAAATAGGTCTGCACATCCATCTGCTGGACCTTGAGCTCGCCGGCCTTGATCTTGTTGTGGATCCATTGATGGCTCGGGTTGAAGCGGCGCGTATGGCCGGCCATCGCCACCAGGCCGGTTTCCTTTTGCACGCGCACGAGTGCTTCGGCATCGGCGAGGTTGTCGGCCATCGGAATCTCGACCATCACATGCTTGCCCGCCTTCAGGCATTGGATCGCCTGGGCGGCATGCAATTGGGTCGGGGTCGAGAGGATCACGGCCTCGACTTCGGGCCGCGCAAGGCTCACCGCAAGGTCGGTGGCCCAATGCGCGATCTTGCGCTGTTCGGCCAGCGTCTTGATCGATTCTTCGCCATGGCCGACGACCGAGACGACTTCGACGCCGGGAATGCAGGCGATCGCGTCGAGGTGCTTGATGCCGAAGGCGCCTGCGGCGCCAGCTACGCAAACTTTCATGAACTGATGCTCCGTTATCGGGGGAGGTTTTCGAGCACGAGATGGCCGACCGCCGTGTTGGAGGCCGGGACGTGGTAATGCCGGTGGTATTCGCGGACCTGTTCGTCGAGCGCGCCGCGCATGATCAGCCACATCACGAGTTCGATGCCTTCGGAGCCGGCTTCGCGCAGATAGTCCACATGCGGGATTGCGGCGGCGGCTTGCGGGTCGTTGACGAGCAGATCGATGAAGCGCTGGTCGAAAGCCGGATTGATGAGGCCCGCGCGTTCGCCTTGCAATTGATGCGACATGCCGCCGGTGCCGAACACCACGACGCGCAGATCGCGATCGAAGGATGCAACCGCGCGCCGGATCGCACGCCCGAGGTTCAGGCAGCGGTTGCCGGTGGGCGGCGGGTATTGCACGACATTCACGCACAGCGGAATCACCGGGCAAGGCCAGGCGGCGGGTTGTCCGAACAACAAGGACAAAGGCACCGTCAGGCCATGATCGACTTCCATGCGGTTGACGATGGTCATGTCGAATTCGTCGAGCACCAGCGATTGCGCCATGTGCCACGCGAGTTCGGGGTGGCCTTTGACGACCGGCACCTGGCGGCGGCCCCAGCCCTCGTCGGCCGGCTGGAATTCGGCGGCGCAACCGAGCGCGAACGTCGGGATCACTTCGAGCGAGAACGCGGTCGCATGATCGTTGTAGACCACGATCGCGACATCGGGCTTGAGCGCGTCCATCCAGGCGCGCGATTTTTCATAGCCGGCGAACACCGGCTGCCAATACGGTTCCGCGGTCTTGCCCTGATCGAGCGCGACGCCGATCGCGGGCACATGCGAGGTCGCCACGCCGGCGATGATCTTAGCCACGCTTTTTCTCCTGCGACCATTCCGAGGTATGGCGGTTGCCCGTGATGGGGCGGCCGCCGTTGATCATCATGGCGCGGTATTCGTCGCGGCTGACGCCGGTCATGGTCGCAGCCAAGTCTTGGAAAGTGATGCCGTCGGTCGCCGCGAGCTTGGCGGTGTAATAGATGTTGCCGCCCAGGCGCAGCATCTGGTTCCAATCGCGGCGCAGGATGCTTTGCTTTTGTTCGGGCGTCATCGCGAAGCGGTCGAGGTAGGCCGATTCATCGGCGCGGAACGCAGCCCGATTGGCGTCGATGTTGAGTGACATGCAGAACATGTTGAGGTGATAGCCATTGCGCGAGCGCTCGGCGTCGAACACATAGGTGCCCGGGATGGAGTCGTAGTCTTGGCGAGCGCAAGGCTTGGGCGCGAGCGCATCGGAAACCGTGTCGGCGCGTTGCCGGTAATCGGCGGTGTCGGGCGTGCGCAATTTCAGTTCACCCACGCGCTGCTGCCAGACGGCGATCGCATGCGCCATGTCGGCCGGCAGGCCGAGTTCCTCGACGGTGCGCGCGACTTCACGCATCTCGGCTGCGCGCCGGACGCCGTGCGTCATCACGCGTTCGAGCATGTAGCCCGCGCGCTCGTCCCAATCGAAACCCGGAAAGCTCGCGGCCAGCGATTTCAGCACCGCTTCGTCCACGCCCGCGCGGCGTCCGGCCAGCGTGCATTCGGTGACGAGCGCCTCGAGGCCTTTGACCATGATGCTGCGGATCATCTTGATCGACGAAGCGCGGCCGACCGGGCCCTCGACCTGCTTGGCGCGCATGTCGAGCGCGGCGAACACCGGCAATGCATCGGCCGCATGCGGTCCGCCGACGAGCAGCGGCACTTGATGCAAGGCCGGATGCACCGGGGCCATGACCGCGACATCGACATACCGACCGCCTGCAGCATCGATCACTTGCGCGGCTTCGCGCTTGGTGCCCGGCGAGCAGGAATTGCAATCGAACCAGAACGCGCCCGGTGCGAGATAAGGTGCGGCAGCACGCGCGGCGGCGAGTGCCTGATCGGCCGTGACGAGGCAGAACACCACCGGCGTGCCGGCAAGCGCCGCTTGCGCGCTCGCGCTGCCGCTGATGTTCCAGCGCGCGTAATCGGCCGCCTTGGCCGTGCGCACCGCGGGGTCGGGGCTGTCGGTCTTGAGATCGTAGGCGGCGATCGTGGCCGGGCGCGAGTGTGCCCAGCCCTCGACGAAAGCACTGGCGGCCTCGCCGAAGCCGATGAAGGCAAGTCTTGCGGGAATATCGCTCATGGCGAGGCAATCTAGCATCGGCCGAAGCGGCCGGGAAATTGAATGGCGTGCCCGGGTATTCGATTTCGGAATAGCCCGGCCCGAACGCGCGGCGGGTTATTTGCGCAGCAGCAATTCGGAGGCGGCGGTGCGCACGAGTTCGAGAAAGCGGCTTTGCGTCGCGGTCGGCCGCCAGCTCTTGCGCGTGGTCAGGCCGATCGGGCGCCGGGTGCTGCGCGTGTCGTAAGGCAGGGTCACGAGCAGGCCTTGTTCTTCTTCGCGCAGGATCTGATGGCGCGAGATCAGGGTCAGCCGGTCGCTTTGCAACAGCAGGCCGCAGACCAGCACGATGGAACTGGTCTCGACCAGACCGCCCGTGGGTTCATGCCCGCCCATCAGCGCCTGGAAATGATCGCGCGTGGGGGTGCCCGGCGGCGGCAGCACCCACGGAAAATCGGCGAGGTCGGCTGCTTGCAAACGCCGTTTGCGCGCGAGCGGATGGCCGGCGCGCGCGATGATCGCGAGCGGATCGTCGAACAGGCTTTCCTGCACCACGTCTTCGACCGGCACCGGGTCGCGCAGCGCGCCGATGAGCAGATCGAGTTCGCCATGGCGCAGCCCGTGCAGCAATTCGCCGTAAGGCGCATCGACGACGCCGACGCGCACATCGGGCAGTTCTTGCGCGAGCGCGCTGATCGCATTGGGCAGGATGTTGTGGCGCGCGAGCGGCATGCTGCCGACCACGATGAGCCCGGTGTCGGTGCCCGAGAGCGCGGCGATTTCGGCATAACCCTGGGCGAGTTCGGCGAAGGCCAGCTTCACATGCTGGGCCAGGATTTGTGCAGCGCGGCTCAGATCGATGCCTTGTGCGGTCTTTTCGTACAGACGCAGATTCAGCAAGGCTTCGAGATCGCGTGCGGCGCGGTGCAGCGCCGGTTGCGAAGTACCGATGCTGCGCGCGGCCAGGCTGAAATTGCGCGTGTTGGCCACCGCCACCAGCGAGCGCAATTGGGTCGTGGTGACGAGTTGATCGATCGCGGCATGACGGCGACCATCGCGCTCGGCGCCGAGCTTCATGGCCTCCTGGCCGCCGCTGCGGATGAGTTTGAGCGCGCGGCCGGCACGCTCGGCGAGCAGGACGCCGGCTTCGGTGGCGCGCATGCCGTCGGACAGCCGCTCGAACAAAGGCGTGCCCACTTGTTGTTCGAGCTTGGTGATGGCTTGCGTGATCGCCGGCTGCGACAAGAACACATGCTCGGCCGCCTGGCTGATGCTGCGCCGCGCCACCACCTCGCAGAAGGCGCGCAAATGCCGCAGATTGGGAAGTTTGTTGTCCATGTCTATATCAAAATCTTATACGAAATCGGCCAAATTGGAATGTGAGGCCCGATGCTGGCGGCGGATACTCCGAGCCAAATTCCGTCATCGAAAGGTCAACGAGTGATCATCGACATCCACGGCCATTACACGACGGCGCCCAAGGCGCTCGAGGAATGGCGCAAGCGCCAGATCGACAGCATCAATCAGCCGGCGCTCGCGCCGAAAGTGTCCGAGCTGCGCATCAGCGACGACGAATTGCGCGAAAGCATCGAGCTCAACCAGCTCAAGAAGATGAAGGAGCGCGGCTCCGATCTGACGGTGTTCTCGCCGCGCGCGAGCTTCATGGCGCATCACATCGGGGACTTCGAGGTGTCGTCCACCTGGGCGTCGATTTGCAACGAGTTGTGCTTCCGTGTGGCGCAACTGTTTCCGCAACACTTCATTGGCGCAGCCATATTCGGGGCGCTACAAACGCCTTGGGGCAATTTGGAATTTACGCCAGTCGCTCAAATGAAGTGGTACCAATCGAAGATTGTTTGATTGCTCATGAATCGCTACATGTAAATCAATTGGCAGCGAAGCGATATGAACCAGAAACCAGGGTCGAAGTTCCAACTGGGGATCAAACGAAAACTGTTTTGGGACAATCGTTATTAGTCAAAGCTGGAGCGTTCTGGCAACGCCATATCAATGCGCCCGATACCTTAGCCAAAGTATTTTTGGAGTTTGCTGAATTGAAGACCGGCGATCACTTATTAGATCTATATGGCGGCGTTGGGCTTTTTACCGCAGTGGCAATTGAAAAAGTTGGCTTACCTGGTCGGATTGATTTGATTGAAAGCGGAGAAGCGGCAGTTGAAAGCGCCCGCGAAAATTTTAAAGTTCATCGAAATATAAATATTCGATTAGGTAGCGTTGAAAAAGAGCTGCGCAAAATTAAGAGAGCCGATGTGGTGGTGCTTGATCCACCGCGCGCCGGAATCGGAGCCAAGGTAGTTCAGCAAGTAATTTCGGTGGCACCGCGACGAGTGGTTTATGTAGCTTGTGATCCCGCTTCACTTGCACGCGATGTGCGCACCTTCATCGATGGCGGTTGGAGCTTAGAGAAAGTTAAAGCGTTCGATCTCTTTCCAATGACACACCACATCGAAACAGTTGCGTTGCTGACCCCAAATAGAGTATCTTGACGTCAAGATAAATTTACCGAGGTATCGAATGAGCGTAAATAGTTTTCAGGCAAAACGAAATTTAGAAGTAAACGGCAAATCATTTGAAATCTTTGATATCTCAAATATTTCCGGTGCGAAAGATTTACCGTTCTCGCTGAAAATTCTGCTGGAAAACTTATTGCGCACCGAAGATGGCGCAAATATCACCGCTAATCACATCAAGGCTTTAGCAAATTGGAATCAAGCTGCAGAACCAGATACCGAAATTCAATTTACGCCAGCGCGCGTTGTGATGCAGGATTTCACCGGAGTCCCATGCGTCGTCGACCTTGCCACCATGCGCGAAGCCTTTACTGAACTCGGCGGCGATCCCAAACGCATCAACCCGTTGGCACCTGCTGAATTTGTTATCGACCACTCCGTGATTGCCGATTTCTTTGGTGACGCCAAGGCCGCCGGAATAATGGCCGAGGAACACCTTCTCCAGCGCGCTGCTCGACGAGCTGGTCGTGCACCTCGGGGAGGTCGACGACGAGCTGGCCCGGTCCGAGGCCATGCTCGCGTTCGACGCGCTGCGCGAGGACTGGCGCGAATCGGCCTCACTGCTCGGTGCGGGCACCTGGAGCTACTGGCGCTACATCGGCCTGCCGGTGCTGACCCTGGAAGGGGCCTTCCTGCGCCGCCGCCTCAGGGAAGAGGCCGACGTGGTCTGGGGCGTCTGAGGCGGCTCAGTCGACCTTGGCGCCCGAGGCCTTGACCACCGGCGCCCACTTCTTGATCTCGGCGTCGATGAAGCGGGTGAACTCCGCCGGCGTATTGCCGCTGGGGATGGCACCCTGCGACAGCAGCCGCTCTTTCACCGCGGGCAGGTTCAGCGCCTTGGCGGCCTCCTGCTGGATGCGGTTGACGATGTCCGCAGAGGTGCCCGCAGGCGCCACCAGCCCGAACCACGAACTGGCCCCGAAGCCCTTGAGGTTGCCGGCCTGCTCGACCG
>CAXBRX010000062.1:0-12000 GCA_963977835.1 uncultured Derxia sp. | reverse complement strand
CACCAAGGGCTTGCCGGTCTGGCGCGCGGCGCGGATATGCACGCGAAAACGCTCACGCTGCCAATCGAGCGCACCGGGCACCTCTTCCTTGTGCCAGTAGTAATCGAGCCCGGTCTCGCCGATGCCAAGCACCTTCGGATCGGCAGCCAGCTCGCATAAACGGTCTAGCGTCGGCTCTTGCGCCTCGCGGTCTTCGGGATGCACGCCGACGGTCGCAAACAGGTTGTCGTGAGCTTTCACGAGCTCGGCCAACGCTCCAAAACTCTCCAGGCTCACATTGATGCACAGCGCGTGCGACACGGCGGCTGCGCGCATGCGTTCGAGCACCGCGGGCATTTGCGCTGCGAATTCCTTGGAATCCAGATGGCAATGAGAATCGATGTACATGCGAAGAACCAGGCGACCGGCCGCAGCCGGAAAATTCAGGGAACCAGGCGCCGGCCCAGGATCAGCACATCGCGTTCGATGCCGTCGAGTTCGGTCACCCGTGGCAGCGTGCCCCAGGTGTCGAAGCCGAATTTGCGGAACAAGGCCAGGCTGGGCGTGTTATGCCCGAAGATCAGGGCGATCAGCGTATAGACCTCGATGCGCGGGGCGAATTCGATTGCCTGGCGCAACAAGTAGCTGCCCAGGCCCTTCCCTCGCATTTGCGGGTGGCAATAGATGCTGATCTCGGCGGTATGCCGATAGGCAGGGCGCTCATGGTAGTTCGACAGCGTCATCCAGCCGAGCACCGTCGGGGTCACGCTCGCGCCGGCCACGCCGTCATGCGAACCGCCCAAGGATTCGACGACCCAGATCGGCCGGTCGACGCGTTGATGGGCACGAAACCATTCGAACCGCGACTCGACCGGAACCGGCTCGAGATCGGCCGTCACCTGCCGCGAGGCGATGGTGGCGTTGTAGATCTCGACGATGGCGGGAAGGTCCGCGGGTTCGGCAAGGCGCAGCGAATACATGCGTCAGAGGGTATGAGTCGGGCGCGTCGATTTGAGCGCGCCGGCCAGGACGGTTTCGATTTTCTGCCGCGCGATCTGTCCCGATTCGTCACCGGGAAAGGCCACGCCGATGCCTTGCGTCTTGTTGCCGTGCGAACCGGCCGGGGTCACCCAGGCCACCTTGCCCGCGATCGGCAGCTTGGTCGGGTCGTCCATCAGCGTGAGCAGCAGATAGACATCGTCGCCGAGCTTGTAGGCGCGCGTGGTCGGCACGAAGATGCCGCCGTTCTTCAAAAAGGGCATGTAAGCGGCGTACAGCGCGGCTTTTTCCTTGATGGCCAGCGACAGAACAGACGGGCGGGCCGCCACCTTTTCGGCGCCGCTTCCCGGCAGGACATCAGTGTTCATGGCAACTCCAGCGCGGTGCTAGACAGCAGGTTTGGCGTTCGCATCGAACAAAGCGCGATAACGCAGCAGGCTGTCTTCGAGAAACAGTTGCGCGTTGACCGGGTGGCCCGCCTGGCGTGCCGCATCGGTGAGCCACGCCTGAAACGTCATCAGACGTGCGATGGGTACGCTGGCGACCCGGTCCAGAGCGTCGCCGGCACTGCGATGATAACCGATGGTCTGCGTCAAACGCGCGCGGATTGCATCATGCATCCAACGCTGCAGCCAACTGATGACCACGCGCAAATCCACGACGCGCGGTGTGCCGGTTTGTGCTTCACGATCCTGGCGTTTGATCTCGGTTTCGAGCAGGCGGGCGGTGGCGACCGCATCGATCTGCGGTCCCTGGGCCAAGGCCTGCGTGAGCGCCGCGTGCGTCTGCCAATAAGTCGTGGCCGCGAGTTCGGCCGCGCGTACCGGCGCACCGCCGACCATCGCCAATTGCTCGTCGGTCGCACTGCCCTGCTCCGCCAGCCACGCCAAGGCCACCGAGCGCTCGGGAATCGGCATCGGCACCACCTGGCAGCGTGAGCGGATGGTCGACAACAAGCGGTGCGGCGCATCGCTGACGAGCAGGAACACGACGCGTTCGCCGGGTTCTTCCAGCGTCTTGAGCAAGGCATTGGCCGCGATGGCGTTCATCGCATCGGCTGGATACACCAACGCCACGCGCAGGCCGCCGCGATGGGCGGCGACGGACAGCGACTCGCTGAGGGCGCGGATCTGGGCGACCGAAATTTCGGCGCTCGCCTTGGTCTTCGAGCCGGCGGCCTCGCCTCCCGCCGCGTCTTCATCGGGCGCGGCATCCGCGTCGGCTTCGGCGGCGACGCCTTCGGCCAGCGCGAGCAAGGGCGGACGCAAGGCATGCAAGTCCGGGTGGGTGCCGGCCGCCAGCAGCCGGCACGAAGCGCACGTGCCGCAAGGCGTGCCATCGGCAGCGCGTTGCTCGCACAACAGGCTATGCGCGAACTCACGCGCGAACTGCCGTTTGCCGGTTCCGGCCGGGCCCGCGAACAACAAGGCGTGCGGCAGCCGCCCGCGCGCCAAACGCTGGGCCAGTTCTGCAAACACCTCGGATTGCCACGGGAACATTTTATTTATTATCAAATAGTTGAAATGCTTTGTTCAAGTATCACGCGAATTTCGTCGATGCGCTTGGAGGCATCGACGATCTGGAATCTGGCCGGGTCGGCAGCCGCGCGGGCCAGATAGGCGTCGCGCGTGCGCCGATGAAAACTTTGCGCCTCGGCCTCGAATTTGTCGGCGACGCGCGCTGCGGCGCGGCGTTGCTCGGCCACTTCGGGCGCGAGGTCGAACAAATAGGTGCGGTCGGGCTGCAGCCCCGCATGCGTGAAGCGTTCGAGCAAGGCGAGGCGCTCGGGCGTCACCCCGCGGCCGCCGCATTGATAGGCGTAGCTCGCGTCGGTGAAACGGTCGCAAATGACCCAATCGCCGCGCGCGAGCGCCGGTTCGATGACTTCGGCCAGATGCTCGCGCCGCGCGGCGAACATCAGCAAGGCTTCGGTGTCGGCGTGCATCGGCTGTTCGAGCAGGATGCCGCGCAAGGTTTCGCCCAAGGGCGTGCCGCCGGGCTCGCGCGTGACGATGACGCGATCGGCGCCGACCCGCGCGCGGATCTGGTCGGCGAACCAGGCGACGTGCGTGCTTTTGCCGGCACCGTCGATGCCCTCGAACGTGAGGAAACGGCCGCGCGCGGCGGCGGAAAGAGAAGTCACTGGTGGCGCTGGAATTTGTTGACCGCGCGATTGTGCGCGTCGAGATTGGAGGAAAACTCGCTGCTGCCGTCGCCGCGCGCCACGAAGTACAAGGCATCGGTGGTGTCGGGATTCACGACCGCGTCGATCGAGGCCTTGCCCGGCAAGGAAATCGGCGTGGGCGGCAAGCCGGCGCGGGTGTAGGTGTTGAACGGCGTATCGGTCAGCAAATCGACGCGCCGCAAATTGCCGTCGAAACGCGGCCCCATGCCGTAGATCACGGTCGGATCGGTCTGCAGCAACATGCCGGTGCGCAGGCGGTTCAGAAACACCGCGGCGATCTTGCGCCGGTCGGACGCCTGGCCGGTCTCCTTTTCGACGATGCTGGCCAGGATCAGCATTTCGTCGGCCGATGCCAGCGGATGCGGCTGTGCCCGCGCGGCCCAGGCGGTGTCGAGGGCGTGATGCATGGCGTCGTAGGCCTGGCGGTACAAGGCCAGGTCGCTCGACCCTTTGGCAAAGCGGTAGGTATCGGGGAAGAAGCGGCCTTCGGGCGCAACGCCGGGCGCACCGAGTTCGGTCATCAATTGGCTGTCGGTCAGGCTGGACGCGTCATGGCGCAGATCGGGCGAGGCGGCGATGGCGGCCCGCATCTGGGCGAAAGTCCAGCCCTCCACCACTGTGACGGTGGAGGTCATCACGTCGCCGCGCACCAGTTTGCTCAATACATTGAGCGGCGTGCTGCCGGGCTCGATGGTGTAGGTGCCCGCGCGCAACCGCGAGCCGTTGCCCGTGACCCGCGCCAACAGGATGAAAGGCCAGGAATCGGTCTCGGTGGTTTCAGCCACCCGCCGCGCCACTTCGCGCAGATGCGCGCCTTGCGGCACTTCGAGCAGACGCGCCTGCGTCACCGCCGCCATGGGGTGCTGCATCCACCAGACGAAGACGCCCCCGAGCACCACGGCTACGGCGAGCACCAGCAAAATCAATCTGCGCAGCAATCGAAGTCCCTCGATTCGTAAAGCCCTTGGAGCGATGCACGCGTCGGCACCGCACGGGTCGCTATGATAAGCGGGCCGCCCATCATCGCGATTTCGGCGAAGATGTTCGCAACACCTCTTCAAAAGCGAAACAACATGAACAGCTCGGCGTTCTATTCGTCATCGGATCTTGGCAATTTGCAACCGCTGTCGGCCGCCGTACGGTTGGCCGAGCCCGGCCTGGCCCTTGCAAACGGCCCGATCGCCATGCCTTTGCCCCATCTGGGCTTCCTCGGTGTCAGCGGTGCCGACGGCTTGAGTTTTCTGCACGGCCAATTGACCAACGATGTCCAGCATCAGTCTGTTGACACGGTGGCGCTCAGCGCCTATTGCCAGGCCAAGGGCCGCATGCTGGCCTCCTTCGTGCAATGGCGCGATGTCATCGATGGCGGCCCGGCCGTGATGCTGGCGCTGTCGCGCGAATTGGCTGCACCGATCGCCAAACGCTTGTCGATGTTCGTGTTGCGCGCCAAGGCCAAGGTGGTGGACCGCAGCGAAGAATTGGTGGCTTTGGGCTGGATCGGCAGCGCGGGCGGATTTCCGCCGCTTGGAATCGACGGATTGACGCTGCCCGGCGCGGCCTGGGGCCATACCGGCGCCGAGGGCGTGCATTGCCTGCGCTTGTCCGACCTGGACACCGCAACGGGCGCGCTCGCGCGCGTGGTCGTCGTCGCTCCTGCGTCATCTGCGACCGCCGTCTGGCGCGCCCTCGCGGCCGGATCGACGCCGACCGAAGAAGCGGCCTGGCATTTGTTCGAAGTGCATTCGGGCATCGCCCGCATCGTCGCGCCGACTCAGGAACAGTTCGTGCCGCAGATGCTCAATTACGAACTCGTCGGCGGTGTGAACTTCAAAAAGGGCTGTTATCCGGGCCAGGAGGTGGTCGCGCGCAGCCAGTATCTGGGCAAACTGCGGCGGCGCATGTTTCTCGCCCGCGCCGCGGGCATCGACGTCAAAGCGGGTGCCGATGTGGCTGCTCCGGGCACGGCCGAACCCGTCGGACGCGTCGCCAATGCGGCGCCCAATCCGCAAGGTGGGACCGATCTGCTCGTCGAAACCACGCTGGCCGCTGCGGAAAGCGACTTGAGCGTCGATGGTGTGGCGCTTCAGATGCTCGCCCTGCCCTACGCCATTCCCGCCGAACAAGGCGCGGCCTGACCCACGCATGTGCCTGATTCTGTTCGAATGGAACCCGGCAGCGCCTGCCGGGCGGCGCCTGGTGGTGGCGGCCAACCGCGATGAATTCTTTCATCGCGCCGCGCTGCCTTTGAGCGAATGGGCCGGCCGCGCGCAGATCCTGGCCGGCACCGATCTGGGCGCCGAACCCGGCCCGACCGGCTTGCCCGGCACCTGGATGGGCTGCACCTTGCGCGGCCGGTTCGCCGCACTCACCAATTTCCGCGATCCGCGCGAACGCCAGACCAATGCCGCGTCGCGCGGGCAATTGGTCACCGGTTTTCTGGCCGGCGACCTGCCCTGCGCCGAATATCTGCTCGAAGTGCAGGCGCGCGCCGGACGCCATAATGGTTTCAATTTGTTGGTCGGCGATGTCCTGGCTGCGGAACCCCAGCTTTGGTGGTACTCGAACCGCGCCAACCGGCCGCCGCTCAAGCTCGGCCCGGGCATCTACGGCGTGTCGAATGCGCTGCTCGATACGCCTTGGCCCAAGCTGACCCGCGGTGTGGCCGAATTCAGTTGCCTGCTCGCGGCCGACGCCGACCTGGAGCGCTATTTCGCGCTCCTGGCGGATGCGCGCCTCGCGCACGATCACGAATTGCCGAACACCGGTGTTCCGCTCGAATGGGAGCGCCGCCTGTCGGCGATCTTCGTCGCGCACAACGGCTACGGCACGCGCAGCTCGCAATTGCTGCGCATCGACGCGCAAGGCCGGGTGCGCTTCGCAGAACGTTGCTTCGATCCAACGGGTACCGCCGCACCGCGCGATGTCTGTTTCGAACGCGTTGCGCTGAACTGACGCGGCTCCCGGATTCCCGTCTTTTCGCTGCACGTGACGCGGTGTATGTTGGCTGCACCCTTCGTCGCGCGGAGCCGCCATGTCTGATCGAACGCATGCGAGGCAAAGCCGTTGGCCCTTGGCCATCGTGGCGGCGCTATGCGTCCTTCAGTCGCCTTCGCTGCAGGCCCAGACCGAAAACGACCAGGGCCTGTTCGGCCTCAAATACACCCCCGATGCCACCGCGGTGCTCGATCTGCCGTTCGGCGGCCATTGGGGCATGCGCTCATCGGTTGCCAACATGGCCCGAACCCCCGGCCAAGGGCTGAAGGTCGGCATCGCGGGCACCTATGGTTGGGATTACGGCACTCGCACCCGCGTGGCGTTTGCCGCAGGCGTGGTCAACATCGAACAACCGAGTCTGCTGCCGGGCATGGCGGTGGGCGTCAATCGTCTGCAATTCGGCGGTGGCGCGCGTGGCGTCGATGCACGCGACATCAGCTTCAATCTTTCGGTCGATTGGCATTATTCGCGCGCCTTGTCGATCACGACCGGGCTCGACATCAGTTATTCCCTGCTCGATCCGCTCCCGCTCGATTGGCAAGGCGTCGGTCGCCCGACCAACTCCACCGGCTACGTCGGACTCAAGTACCGGTTCTAGCAGCGCTTGGCCGCACTCAGGAGGCAGCGAAAACGCAGCGCATCGTGATGTGCGCGATGCCGGCCTCCAGGAATTCCTCGCCTTCCGGCTTGAAACCATGGCGCGCGTAAAACGGCGCTGCATGGGTTTGCGCATTGAGGACGACGCTTGCATCGCCACGCGCTTGCGCGTGCGCCATCAGCGCCCCCAGCACTTGCGACCCGACGCCGGTGCCACGTGCCGCGGCCAGCACCGCCATGCGCCCGATATGGCCGTCGGGCAGCAGACGACCGGTGGCGATGGCCCGGCCATCGGCATCGCGCGCGATCGCATGCACGCATTGCGCGTCGAAGTCGTCCCATTCGAGTTCGACCGGCACACCCTGCTCCTCCACGAAAACCGTGTACCGGATGGCGCGCGCCTCATCGCGCATCGCATTCCAATCGCCGAGTTCGATCTTCATCGCATTCCCCAGGCATGCCGCAACGCGGCCACCGCATCATCGTGGGCGCGCAAAGCGGCGCGCACGAAGCCGCCCATGTTGAAAAAGGTGTGCACCATGCCCGCATACAGCTTCAGATCGGTCGGCACGCCGGCGGCGGCGAGCGCGCGTCCGTAGGCGACGCCTTCATCGACCAAAGGATCGAACTCGCCGACGCCGATCCAGGCCGGCGCCACGCCTTGCAAGTCGGGGGCGTTCAAAGGCGCAAAACGCCAATCGTCGCGATCGGCGGGTTGGCCGATGTATTGGTCGAAAAACCAGAGGATGGTCTCGCGCGTGAGCAGATAGCCGTCGGCATAGGCGAAATGCGAAGGCGTGTCCTGATGCGCGCAAGTGCCTGGGTAAATGAGCAATTGCAGCGCCAGGCGGATGCCGTCATCGCGCGCCGCGATCGCGCAGGCCGCGGCAAGCGTGCCACCGGCCGAATCGCCGCCGACCGCGATGCGCTCCGGGTCGAAACCATGCGCATGCGCCTCGGCATGGGCCCAGCGCACGACCGCATAGGCATCGTCGAAGGCGCGCGGAAATTTGTGCTCGGGCGCGAGACGGTAATCGACCGACAAGACCGCGCATTCGGCACGCATGCACAACATGCGCGCCACGGCATCGACGGTATCGGGCGAGCCGACGGTGAAACCGCCGCCATGCAAAAAGACCAGCACCGGCAAAGGCTGGGCCCAGCTCGGTTCGTGCGGCAGATAAACGCGCGTGGGCACCGGATGGCCGTCGACGCTCGCGATGTGCAGGGTCTCGACGCGATGCACATCGCAAGGCGCGATGTCGAGGATCGGCGCGGCGCGCTCGAAATGCGCACGCGCCTGGTCCAAAGGCATCGAGGTGTAATGCGGACGCCGCGCCTTGGCCACCATTTCCAGGATGGCGCTGACATCGGGATCGAGCATGCCGGTGGCGCCGAGGTCGGCGTGGGGCACGGAAGCTTGTGCAGGTTGTTCGGCCATGGGCTTGAGCAAAAACGGATCGATCAACGGCGCGCGAAATCGGCGCGGCGCAGGAGTTTGAACGTGCCTTGGGCGCGCGCGACGAGTTCGCCTTGCGCATCGACGATCTGCGCATCGCAGAACACCAGGGTGCGCGAGGCCTGGGCGCAATGGCCGAGCGCGCGCAACGGACCGTCGGCCGGCGCGATGAATTGCACGCTCATGTCGACCGTGACCGCGCCTTGCGCATGCGCATCGGTCGAGCGCGCGGCAAAACTCATGGCGACGTCGAGCAAGGTCATCAACACGCCGCCATGCACCGCGCCCCAGGTATTGGCGTGTGCATCGCGCGGGTCCAGGGCAAGTTCGGAGCGGCCGTTGGCGGCCGCGACGATGGTCGCGCCGAGGCTGGCCAAAAACGGGCTGGCCGCGGGCAAAGCCGCGTCTTGATTGGGCAAATTCATTCAGTCATCCATTCTTCGAACGCCGGATGCCCGGCGGCGGGCGGTCCGTAATGGCGCGGTTCGCCCGCGCCGAGCAACAACCAGGCGCTCGCCTGTGCGGCCGATCGTTCGAGGCCGCGATCGGTGCAAATGACGCTCACGCCGGCCTGGCGTGCTTGATCGAGCACGGCATCGACTTCATCGCACATGGCCGCGGCCAGGCCTTCATAAGGTTCATCGACGAGCAGCAGCCGCGTGGCGCCAAGCGCGGCGCGCGCGATCGCGAGCAGTTTTTGCTCACCGCCCGACAAGCGCGCGGCTGCCACGCGTGCGCGCGCCTGCAAAGGCGCAAAGCGTTCGAGCAAGCCGCTCGCGGTACACCACGCTGCACGCACCGGCACCACGGCGAGATTTTCACGCACGCTGAGTGTGCCGAAGACTTCGCGCGTGTCGGGCGCATACCCGACACCGAGCCGGGCGATTTCCCAAGGCGCGAGCGCACCGAGCGGCTGGGCGTCGAGCCGCGCAGTGCCTTGCGTTGCGGCCAAGCCCATCAAGCCGCGCAACAGGCTCGAACGCCCGCTGCCATTGCGCCCGACCACCCAGAGCAGATCGCTTTCGGCGAGTGTCAGATCGACCCCGCGCAAGGCCGCGCTGCCCGCATAGCTGACGCCAAAGCCGTTCAGTTCAAGCCTCGACATGCAGCCGCCCTTCGCGCAAGGTAAAAGACCGCTCGGCATAAGAGCGCGCCAATCGATGATCGTGTTCGACGATCAACACCGTGCATCCACGCGTTTGCTCGTCGAGCAAGGCGAACAATTCATCGGCATCGCGCCGCGACAGGCCGGCCGAAGGTTCGTCGAGCAGCACCAGACGCGCCGGGCCGGCAAACGCCAAGGCCAGGTCGAGCAGCCGGCGTTGCGCATGCGACAAGGCGGCGGGCAAGGCATCGCGCTTGTCGACCAGGCCCCAGCGCGCGGCCAATGCACTTACTGCTTCGTCATGCGCGTGGTGTGCCGCCGGCCGCAAAGAAAGTGCCCCGGGCACGGCACCCCTGCCTTGCACTGGCACGGCCCGCAACTGGATGGCGGCCGCCAATTGCGCCCCGACCGTATGGCTGCCGAACACGCAAGGCAATTGCCAGCCGCGCACGATGCCGAGCCGGGCGCGCGCCGGCATGGTCAGGCGATCGAGCACCACCGCATCGGCCTGCATGCGACCGGCGTCAGCGCGTTGGGCACCGGCGATGAGATCGAGCAAGGTCGATTTGCCGGCACCGTTCGCGCCGCTGAGCCAGCCACGCGCGCCGGACGCGAGATCGAGATCGACACCGTCGAGCACCGGGACCGCGCCGAAGCGCTTGACGACACCTTGCAGCACGAGATGCAAGCCGGTCATGCCGCACCTTTGCGCCAATGAGTTACGCCACCCGGGCGCACCAGCATGACGAGCACGAACAACAGCCCGTACCAAAGCTGCCATGAAGCGAAATGCAAGCCGAGCACTTGCGCGAACACCACCTGAATGGCGGCACCGAGCGCTGCCCCCCAGGGCGACGCGACGCCGCCGATCAGGACCGCCATCATCCAGCCGAGCGAACGCTGGGTCGCCAACGATTCCGGCGTCGCCACTTCGAACAACAAGGCCAGCAAAGCGCCCGCCACTCCGGCAGCGACACCCGCGCAGACCAAGGCGCGGCGGCGCACTTGCACCGCATCGAGCCCGAGCGCTTCGGCGCGCACAGGCTGATCGCGGACCAGCCGCATGGCCAGCCCCAAGGCACTGCCTTCGACGCGCGCGCACCAGGCGAGCCCGATGGCGACCCAGACGCCGAGCAACACGCTCAAGGCCGACGGCGTGGCGAATCCAAACCCATGGCTTGCAAACTGGCCCAGCGCCCGGTCGGCGCCGATGCCGGATTCGCCGCCGAACCACACCGGCACCGCCTGGGCCAACAGATGCACGAGTTCACCAAGGCCGAAGGTCAACATTGCAAACGTGGTGCCGCGCGTGCGGGCGGCTGCGAGGCCCACCACGCCCGCGCAGATGCCGCCAGCCACGGCACCGACCGCCGGCACTGCGAGCAACCAGGCGCCGCTCACGCGATCGCCGAGCCAGTGCAAAGTCCAGACGGCCGCATAGGCACCAGTGCCGACGAAGACCGCATGCCCGAAGCTATAGAGTCCGCATTGCGCGGCCAGCATCTGCCAACTGCGACAAGCGAGCCAGACCACGAGGAATTGCGCGATTGCAGCAGTAAAGTCGGCGCCCGCGAACACGCCCGCCACTCGTGCCGCAGGTGCCACGACGCCCGTGCAGCCGACCTCGCTGCCAGGCCGCACCACGTGCACCGCGAAGCGCTGCGTCACCACGGGCACTGTGCCGGTGGGCGTGAAGCGCGTCGCCTGGACGGCAACCGCGAAGGGGAAGACCGTGCGTGGCGCCTGCATCATCAAGGCCGGCCGTACCTACACCTGCACGGCGCGCCTTCCGAAGGGCACGTGGAGGATCACCCTGGGCGGGTTTGCGGCTCTCGATCACCTGGGCCAAACGGGCCAGGGTGTCGTTGGCGGTGTTGGGGGTATTCATTTGTAAATGCTTTCGGGGTCTTTGAGCACGGGATCGACAGCCTGCCAACCCTGTGGGGTCAGGCTTTGGTAGAAACAGCTGTGGCGACCGGTGTGGCAAGCAATGCCGGGTTGGTGGCCCAGTTGGGTGACCTTGAGTAAGACCACGTCGTTGTCGCAGTCCAGGCGGATGTCGTGAACTTGCTGCACATGGCCCGATTCTTCGCCTTTGAACCACAACTTGTTGCGCGAACGACTGAAATAGACAGCGCGTTGGAGCTCAAAGGTCTTTAGCAAGGCCTCGCGGTTCATCCAAGCGAACATCAGCACGTCGCCGGTGCCGCGTTCTTGCGCAATCACCGGGACCAGTCCTTGAGCGTCCCACTTGATGTCATTCAACCATTGCATGGGAAGTATCTTAATGCAAGGACGCTGGAGCAGGCTCGGCGTCCCCTGCACTGCAGCCTCGGGTCAGATCCGCACGGCAATCCCACGCTCGGCCATGCGGGCCTTGGCTTGGGCCACGGTGTATTGCCCGTAATGAAAAATGCTGGCTGCCAGCACCGCATCGGCCCCGCCTTGTTGCACGCCATCGGCGAGGTGATCCAAATCCCCCACGCCGCCGGAGGCGATGACCGGCACCGGCACCGCGTCGGCGACGGCGCGGGTCAGGGCCAAATCAAAACCACTTTGGGTGCCATCTCGGTCCATGCTGGTGAGCAAGATCTCGCCGGCACCGAACTGCGCCATCTGACGGGCCCAAGCCACGGCATCGAGTCCCACGTTCTTGCGTCCACCGTGGCTGTACACATCCCA
>CAXBRX010000061.1:0-12104 GCA_963977835.1 uncultured Derxia sp. | reverse complement strand
GGATCATCGAATCCCAGCTGACCTCGCCGTCCGCGTCGAAGGGCACCTCTCGCAACGAGACGAACCGCGCTCCGTCGGATCCGAACGCCGCGACCGCGCTGTTCGGGTCCAGGAAGTTGCCGCGGCTCTTGCTCATCCGCTCGCCGCTCGAGAGCAGCCATCCATGCACCCAGATTCGCTTCGGTGCCTCGAGACCGGCGCTCCAGAGCATCGCAGGCCAGAACACCGCGTGGAATCGATTGATGTCCTTGCCGATGATGTGCAGATCGGCCGGCCACCATGGCGCTCCGTTTGGTTCGTCTGGAAATCCCGCGCCAGTCAGGTAATTGATCAGCGCGTCGTACCAGACATAGATCGTCCCTGCCGCGGGATCGCCGCTGCCGTTCGGCGCCAGCGCGCTGCTGCCGTCGTCGCGAATCGGAAACGGGATGCCCCACGAAGCGCCCTCACGGCTGATGGAGAAGTCCTCGAGACCCTGGCGCACGAAGCCGAGCGCCTCGTTTCGTCGATAGTCGGGTTGGACCGGCGACGGATCTTGGCTCAACCACGCCTCGAGTCGCGCTTGGTAGGCGCTGAGGCGAAAGAACCAGTTGCGCTCCTTCAGCCACTGCAGCGGCACACCGGGATGATTGGGGCAGATCGTAGCGCTCCCCTCGGTGATGACATCGCCCTCCGCGCGGAATCCCTCGTTCGGGCAATACCAGCCCTCATAGGTACCGAGATAGATGTCGCCGGCGGCGTGCGAGCGTCGCACCATCTCTTGCGCGGCGAGCTGGTGGTCGGGGTCAGTCGTGCGAATGAAGCGATCAGGAGCGATGCCGAGCAGCGCCTCGCTTCGTTCGAAGAGTGCGACATTGCGGTCGACGAACGACTTCGGCTCGATTCCCTCTTCGGCGGCGCGGGCGGCGATATTGACCGAGAACTCATCGGTACCGGTGAGGAATCGGACCTCATCGCCGACCATGCGGTGCCAGCGCGCAATCGCATCGGCGGCCACGTCGACACTTCCAGGCGCGGATGCCGCAGTGCCGTGGCGCCTCACTGCGGCAGCGAGTTCTGCTGCGCTCGTGATGCTCAGGTCGGTGTCGCGCACCGCAAAGATATCGGCGACGACGACCTCGTCTGCAACCGCGGCCGCCGTGGCGAGCAATCGGTCGAGGCCCGCCTGCACCGCCTCGCGTTCAAGCGGTTCGGTCATGACGAAGTCCAGGCGCGCGCTCGCATCGGTGACGGCACAACCATCGACTTGATGCGGCACCACCGCGCACAACAGATGCGACGCGGTATGAAACCGCATCATCCGATGTCGGCGCTCCCAATCGATCTCGGCGCGCACCACCTCGCCGACCGCGGGCAAGGCGCTGCCGGGTTCGGGAACATGCACGACATCGTCCGGCGTGGCCTCGGGTGCCTTGGACTTGCGCGCATCGACGATGCGCACGCGCGTCCCGTCGGCGCGCACCAGACATCCGGTATCGCCAGCCTGACCACCGCCGAGCGGATAGAACACCGTGCGATCGAGTTCGATGCCGGCTTCATGCACCGCCGTCACGCGGGCTTCGCATTCGCGCAGGTAAGCGTCATCGCGAAACAAGGCGAGCGTGGCCATCGCGCCGCTCACGCCGTCGTGTTCGAGCCGCCGAGCGCGGCATCGACGCTGCGCACGATCTCGTCTTCGAGCATGCCCTTGAAAGGCGCGAACATCATGCCGAGTTCGACCTTGATCGCCACGCGGTCGGGCGATACCGCGAGCGCACCGTCGACGCCCGAGCGTTGAAACTTCAGGGTATCGCCCTCCCAGTTGCTTTCGAGGCCGTATTTGCGGGCGAGGCCGTCGGCGGCATCCTGGACTGCCGCCTTGGCAGCGTCCATGGACAAGGAATGGGAACGTTCGATTGCGATCTGAGCCATGAGTGCGTCAACAAAAAAAGTTGGGAAGAATCCGCGCCGATTCAGGTCACGGGGGTGAGCGGCTTTTTGCCGGCCAGGATGGCGAGGCAATTGTCGATGGCGAGATTGGCCATCGCGAGGCGCGCCGCCTTCGAGGCGCTGCCGATGTGCGGCGTGAGCACAACGTTGCGGCAGGCGAGCAGGCCCGGATGCACTTTAGGCTCATGCTCGAACACATCGAGGCCGGCGGCCGCGATCTGCCCGGCCTGCAAGGCCTGGGCGAGCGCTTCGTCATCGACGATGCCGCCGCGCGCGATGTTGATCAGCGCCGCGGTCGGCTTCATCAGCGCGAGTTCGGCCGCGCCGATGTAATGATGGTTCTCGGGCGTGTAAGGCAGCACCAGCATCACGTGGTCGGCCTCGGCCAGCAGACGCGCCTTGTCGACCCATTGCGCACCGTGCTCTTCGACCACGCGCGAGCGGTTGTGATAGATCACGCGCATCGAAAAGCCCGCGGCGCGCCGAGCGATTGCGCCGCCGATGCGGCCCATGCCGACAATGCCGAGCGTCGAATGATGGACATCGCGCCCGAGCATTTGTTCGAGGTCCCAGCGCTGCCAATGCCCGCCGCGCAACCAGAGTTCAGACTCGGTGATGCGACGCGCAGTGGCCAGCAACAGACCGAAGGCCAGATCAGCCGTGGTGTCGGTCAATACATCGGGGGTGTTGGTCACGACGATGCCGCGCGCGCGGCAGGCCGCCAGGTCGATGTTGTTATGGCCGACCGCGACATTGCAGATCGCACGCAGACGGTCGGCCGCGTCGATCAGCCCGGCATCGATGCGATCGGTCGGGCCGCACATCAGCACATGCGCGCCCTTGAGCCGCGCCGTGAGTTCGGCCGGGTCGAGCGACGCATCGGCCTGGTTGTCGACCAGTTCGCATTCGGCAAAGCGGGGCAGGAGTTCATCGAAGATCCTGCGGGTCAGCACGACGCGTGGTTTCATCGTTTTCCGTACCAGAAGTCGTAGGCCATCGCTTGTGAGACCGAAGCGTCGAGCTGATAGCCGACCGCACGACGCGCAAATTCCTGCTGCGACTGGAAAATCTTGTCGAACAAAGGATTCTCCGCCGACTTGGCCTGAACCACACGGCGCCAGGCTTCGAGCTGGGCGTGCAGCACGCTGTCGGGCGTCTTGAGAAAGCGCACGCCCATGCGATTGCGCATCTCGTGATAATCGGTCGAATACCGGTCGGCGGTCTTCCAGCCGACCTCGGCGCTGGCGGCCTGGGCCGCGTACTTGAACAAGACGCGCAAGGACGCCGGCAGCGTTTCGTAGCGCCGCTTGTTGATCAGCACCTCGAACACCTCGGCGGGCTGATGAAAGCTTTGCAGGTAGCACAGCTTGGCCGCGTCGGGAAAGCCGAGCGCGCGGTCGGACGACGGGTTGTTGAATTCGGCTGCATCGATGCTGCCGCGCTCGAGCGCCTGCACGATCTCCTGGCCGGCCAAGCGCACCGGCTCGGCGCCCAGTTCCTTCATCAGATCGGCCGCCAGCCCCACCGTGCGATAGCGCAGGCCGCGCAGATCCTCGGCATTGTTGATCGCGCGCTTGAACCAGCCGAGCGGCTGCGTCCCCATCGGGCCGTACAGGAAGCCTTCGACATTCAAGCGCAGCGTCGTGTGCATGAGCTCGGCATACAACTGCCGCCCTCCGCCGTACTCCATCCAGGCCAGCAACATCTCGCCATCGAGGCCGATGGCCGGCCCGGTGCCGAACAAGGAGAACGCCGAGTTGCGCGGATACCAGTAGGCGCAGACGCCATGGCCGCCGTCGATCAGGCCGCGATGCACGGCGTCGAGCACATTGAAGGCCTTGACCACTGCCCCGGCCGGAAGCATTTCGACGCGCAAGCGTCCGGCCGACATTTCGTTGAGCTTCTTGGCGAAGTCGAGCGCGAGTTCATGGAACAGATCACGCGTGGGCCAGGTGCTTTGGAAGCGCAAGGTGATCGGCGCCTCGGCACGCACGATGGCCGGTGCGCCCGCGATGGCCGCTGCCCCGGCGCTGCGGGCGAGAAAGGACCGACGCGTCGCTTGGGCGCTGGAGGAAGAGGAAGTCAACGCGCGTTCGAATGGGCCACGGTAGCGGGCATTGTACGTTCAGCCCGCGCCCGCGCGCCATGCGGCGCCGCGGCAGTTGCGCGGCTAATGCGCGGCGGAATCGACCCGCACCGCCGCCTGATGCGCGGCCGGTGCGCCGGCTTTGGTCACACCGGGCAGCCAAGGCACCAGCGCGAGCATCACGGCAAAGCCGACGATGTAGGCGAGCGTCACATGCCAGCCATCGCGCAGCCAGCGCCCGACCGAGCGCGCCTGCGGATACATGTTCGACAAGGCCACGCCTGCGCTCGACCCGAACCACATCATCGAACCGCCGAACCCGACCGCGTAGGCCAGATAGCCCCAGTCGTAGCCGCCTTGCTGGATCGCGAGTGCCGTGAGCGGAATGTTGTCGAACACCGCGGAAACGAAACCGAGCCCGAGCACCGTCGCCCAGGAGGCCGGCGGCAATTCGTCCACCGGCATCATCGAAGCGCACAGCACCAGGCACAACAAGAAGACCGTGCCTTTGATCGAGTCAGCCGCAGCCGACAGATCGGGCCGCCGCACCAGGGCCGACACGCCGATCGCCACCCAGACCGTCACGCCGAGGAAGGGAAACGCATCGGCGTATTGCGTGAAGCCGCGGTTGACGACGATGTTGACGGCGATCGCCAGCGCAAGAATGAAGGCGACGATGCCCACGCGTGCGAGATCGACCGGCGCCACTTCCTTGGTCTCGCGCACGATCGGCGAATAACGCTGTTGCTGGATCGAGGCCGGAATGCCGCACACCACGAGCGCGACGCCCGACGCGACATAGGCTTCGAGCACTTCGAGCGGATTGACGCCCGCGATCCACATCATGGTCGTGGTGGTGTCCCCCACCACCGAGCCCGAGCCGCCCGCATTGGACGCCGCGACGATGGCGGCCAGATAGCCGACATGGACCTTGTGCCGGAACACATGCGCCGCGACCAGCCCGCCGATGATCGCCGCTGCGATGTTGTCGAGAAAGCTCGACAGCACGAACACCATGAGGAGCAGCACGAAGCCGCCCTTCCAATCGTCGGGCAGGACATTGGGCAGTTTGTCGGGCACGCGGCTTTCTTCGAAGTAGCGCGACAGCACGCCGAATCCGAGCAGCAAGCACAACAGATTGGTCAGGGTCACCCATTCATGCGCGGCATGCCCGGCAAACCCAACCAGCCCCGGCCCGGTGCGAAACGGCGAAAACACGATCTTGTAAAGCGCGATGACCACGGCCCCGGTGACGGCGACACCGAAGGTGTGATCGTGGAACAAGGCCACGCACAGCAGCACCGCTGCGAACAACAAGAATTCGAGCGGCAGCCCGCCCAGCACGGGGCCTGCGAAGCGCGCGCCTTCGGCCGCGAACGCCGCGAGCGGCCAGGCGAACAACATCAGCGCTGCGGCGAACAGACCGCCCCATGAACCCAGGACACGCAAGCGATTCACGATGATCAACCCTTGGGCGGCGCGATCTCGAAGACCTGCCGCAAATAGGCCAGGTAGGCCGTGTCTTCGCACATGTTCTTGGCCGGCTCGTCCGACAACTTGGCGACCGGCTGCCCGTTGCACGCGATCATCTTCATCACGATCTGCAACGGCGTATAGCCGAGGTCGTTGGTCAGATTGGTGCCGATGCCGAAGGCCACCTTGGCGCGGCCGTGAAAGCGCTCGAACAAGGCTTTCATCAAGGGGAAAGTCAGCGCGTCGGAAAACACCAGCAGCTTGGTGCGCGGGTCGATGCGGCGCGCGCGGTAATGCGCGATCAGGCGCTCGCCCCATTCGAAAGGATCGCCGGAATCATGGCGCGCACCGTCGAACAGCTTGCAGAAATACAGATCGAAATCGCGCAGAAAAGCGCTCATGCCGTAGACATCGGACAGCGCGATGCCCAGGTCGCCGCGATACTCGGCCGACCATTTCTCGAAGGCGAAGGTCTGCGAATCGCGCAGCCGCGGGCCGAGCGCCTGACACGCTTGCAGGTATTCATGCGCCATCGTGCCCATCGGCGTCATGCCGTGCTTCATCGCGTAATGCACGTTCGATGTGCCGGCAAAGCGCTCGCCGATGGTCTGCGCACAAGTCAGCAAGACCTCCTCGTGCCAGTCGCGCGAGAACCTCCGCCGTGTACCGTAATCGGCGATACGCAACTCCTCGAGCCCGGCGGCGTTCACCAACGCGAGCTTGTCGGCGAGCCGCTTGCGGCCTTCGGCCAGATCGGGATTCGGACAGGTGTTGCGGAAATAGACTTCATTGACGATCGCGAGGACCGGAATCTCGAACAGGATCGTATGCAGCCACGGCCCCTTGACCCGGATCTCGATCGTGCGATCGGCTTGCGGCGTCACGCTCACGTATTTTTCGTTGAGCTTGAACAGCCCAAGAAAGTCGACGAAATCGCTCTTGATGAAGCGCAGGCCGCGCAGATAGTCGAGTTCGTCTTCGGTGAAGCGCAGGCTGCACAAGGCGCCGATTTCGCGGCGGATTTCATCGGCGTAGCGCGCCAGGTCGATGCCATCGTTGCGGCACTTGAACCGGTATTCGACCTGAGCACCCGGAAAGTGATGCAGGACCACCTGCATCATCGTGAATTTGTAGAGGTCGGTATCGAGCAGCGAGCTGATCATCATGGGTGTCTCCAGCCCGCCGCGCCCCTCATGGGGCCGCGCGCCAACGCGCCAAAACGCGCAATGCCGCGCCGGGTCCGCGCATTCTAGACCACGCGTTCGGGCGGGCCACGAAGTGACCTGTGGCACGTTCACGCCCAAAAGCCGCAGCTCGTTGAAGGACTCGAGCGCCCGCTGCCCGGTGCTGCGCTACAATGCGCCCGCTCAAAAAAGGACCCGCACGGCCATGCGCACGCGTTCGTGCGCACGCCCTGGACCAAGGACCCATCTCATCATGACGCACGTAGTTCTCGAAAACTGCATCCGCTGCAAGTTCACCGACTGTGTCGACGTTTGCCCGGTCGACTGCTTCCGTGAAGGCCCGAATTTCCTGGCCATCGATCCCGACGAGTGCATCGATTGCGCCGTCTGTATTCCCGAATGCCCGGTGAGCGCGATCGTCGCCGAGGAAGATGTGCCTGAAGATCAAAAGGTCTTCATCGATCTGAATGCCGAGCTGTCGAAGAAGTGGCCTGCGATCACGCGGATGAAGGAACACTTTCCTGACTCAGATCAATGGCGCGACAAGCCGAATAAGCTGCAATACCTGGAGAAGTGATCTCCAGAGGGCAGCTAGCAATAGTGGCCTTTAAGCGCGTGGCTTGCCACGCGCTTTTTTCTTTCCGGCGATCCATTCCACAATGTCGTCCGGACCCTCAGGACGACCACCCGTGAGCGCTTCTGCTCCTCCACCGCCAAGCTCCCGCCTGCCCGGCGAACTGCCGCCCGACAAGTATTCGGCCGAGCGTGTGACCTGGATCGAAGCGGTCAACGACCATCTGTTCCGCTTTCGCACCACGCGCTACCGCGGCTTTCGCTTCACGCCCGGCCAATTCGCGCGTCTGGGCGTGTATCGCGACGATGGCCCGGCGGGGCCGCGCTATGTCTGGCGCGCGTATTCGATCGCTTCGTCGAGCTATGACGACTTCCTCGAGTTCTATTCGATCGTCGTCCCCCAAGGCGAATTCACGACGCGGCTCGCGGCCTTGCAGGTCGGCGACGAAATCCTGATCGAGAAAACCAATTACGGCTTTCTGACCACCGACCGCTTCCCGGCCGGCAAGCAACTCTGGCTGTTGAGCTCGGGCACCGGATTGGCGCCCTTCATGGCCATCTTGCAAGACCTCGAGGTCTGGGCGACCTATGAAGACATCGTGGTCGTGCATTCCGTCCGCCAGCCGGACGAACTCGCCTATCGGCAGGAAATCGCCCTGCTCGCGCAACAAGCGGGGCCGATCCCCGAAGCGCCGGGCGCAATCGCGCGCCTGCATTACGTGCCGATCGTGACTCGCACCCCGCAGGCCGGCGTCCTGACTGACCGCATCCCGGCCGCGATCGCCAACGGCCGGCTCGAACAAGCCGCCGGCCTCGCCCTTGACCCGATCACCGGCCGGGCGATGATCTGCGGCAATCCCGAGATGGTCGAAGACGTGCGCCAGGCCTTGCATGCACGCGGTTTCGCGGTTTCGCGGCGCAGCCATCCCGGCAATATGGCCGTAGAAAACTATTGGTGATTGCCATTAAGTAGCCACCCGCTATTACCCGATCGAGTAGTGAGGACAATCCCGCATCGCAGCATCGGCCGCCCTTCCTCGGACTAGAATCAGGATCAACTTAGTCAAAGGGGTCATCGATGCTGTACCAATGGCATGAATTACAGCGCGCCCTGCTCAACCCGTTGTCGACCTGGGCGCAAGCGAACGCGAACCTCTATTCGCACCCCAATTCGCCGTTCTCGTATGCGCCGCTCTCACGCCGGATCGCCGCGAGCTTCGAACTGCTTTACCGGCTCGGCAAGACCTACGATAAACCGACCTGGGATCTGCCGACCACCACGGTCGACGGCAAGGAAGTCGCGGTCAACATCGAGGTCGATGTCGACAAGCCGTTTTGCAAGCTGACCCATTTCAAGCGCGACATCCCGGCCAGCCGCAACGCGAAGGATCCACGCGTGCTGGTCTTCGCGCCCTTGTCCGGCCACCACGCCACACTGTTGCGCGACACCGTGCGCATGCTGATGCAAGACCATGATGTCTGGGTCACGGACTGGGTCGATGCGCGCCTGGTGCCTTTGTCCGCGGGGCCGTTCAGCCTCGACGATTACATCGAATACGCCAAAGGCTTCATCCGCCATCTCGGCCCCGAGGTGCATCTGATCTCGGTCTGCCAGCCGACGGTGCCGGTGATGGCCGCGGTGTCCTTGCTGGCTTCGGCGAAAGATCCGCATCAGCCGCGCTCGATGACGATGATGGGCGGGCCGATCGACACCCGCGTCGGGCAGACCGAGGTCAATGCGCTCGCCATGCGCAAGCCTTTGTCCTGGTTCGAAAACAATGTCATCTATTCGGTGCCGGCACAGCACCCGGGCTATCTGCGCAAGGTCTACCCGGGCTTCTTGCAGCATGCGGGCTTCATTGCGATGAACCCCGACCGCCACACCCAATCGCATTACGACTACTACCTCGACCTGGTCAAAGGCGACTTGAACGACGCCGAGGCGCACCGCAAGTTCTACGACGAATACAACGCGGTGCTCGACCTGCCGGCCGAGTACTACCTGCAGACGATCAAGGTGGTGTTCCAGGACTACCTGCTGCCGCGCGGCGAATGGGTGGTGCGCGGACATCCGGTGCGGCCGCAGGACATCAAGACGGTTGCGCTGATGACGGTGGAAGGCGAGCTCGACGACATCTCCGGCCCCGGGCAGACCCAGGCCGCGCATCGTCTGTGCACCGGTATTCCGAAAGAGCGCCAGTTCGACTTCGTCGTCGAAGGCGCCGGCCATTACGGCATCTTCTCGGGCCGGCGCTGGCGTGAAGTCGTCTATCCGAAGGTGCGCGACTTCATCAAGACGCATCGCTGAAACAGGGCGGACGCGGACAGCGTCCACCCGTTTCATTCGTCGGCGTCGTCGGGTTCGAGCCCGAGCTCCTGCACTTTGCGCGTGATGGTGTTGCGCCCGATGCCCAGGCGTTGCGCGGCTTCGATGCGCCGGCCATGGGTATGTGCGAGCGCGGTCTTGATCACCGCCGCCTCGAATTTACGCGTCAGCTCGGTCATCACCTCGGGCGTGCGCGCAATCAACAAGCGCAGCGCCTCGCGTTCGAGCGCACTGATCCAGGCGTCACCGCCCAATGGCTCGGCGAGCACAGTCGGCACCGGTGCGACCGGTGCTGCGGGCATCGCCGCAGGTGCTGCCGGAGCAGCCCCCAGCGCGGCCGGCATCGCTTCGGTGCTGGCCGGCGTTCCACTCAGCAGATCGGGCGGCAGGTCCTTGGTTTCGACGACCTGCCCGGGCGCCATGACGGTCAGCCAATGGCAAAGGTTTTCGAGCTGCCGCACATTGCCCGGAAAGGTCAGCGAGCACAAAGCCTGCAACGCTTCGTTCGACAAGCGCTTGGCCTCGACCTGCAATTGCTTCGCGCTTTGCTTGAGGAAATATTGCGCGAGCACGGGAATGTCTTCGCGCCGCTCGCGCAAAGGCGGCAGGCGCAGCCGGATCACATTCAGGCGATGGAACAAATCCTCGCGGAACAACCCCTGGCGCACACGCTCTTCGAGGTTCTGGTGGGTTGCAGCAATCACGCGTACATTCGCGCGGATCGGGCTGACCCCGCCGACGCGATAGAACGAACCCTCCGACAGCACGCGCAACAAGCGGGTCTGCAACTCGGCCGGCATGTCGCCGATTTCGTCGAGGAACAGCGTGCCGCCTTCGGCTTGTTCGAAGCGCCCGCGGCGCAAGGTCTGGGCGCCGGTGAACGCGCCGCGCTCATGGCCGAACAACTCGCTTTCGAGCAGGTCGCGCGGAATCGCCGCGGTGTTGATCGCGATGAAAGGCGCGTCATGGCGCGGGCTGTGCCGATGCAAGGCGCGCGCGACGAGCTCTTTGCCCGAGCCCGATTCGCCGGTGATCAGCACCGTGACATTCGATTGCGACAAACGGCCGATGGCGCGAAACACATCCTGCATCGCAGGCGCATGGCCGAGGATCTCGGGCGTTTCGGTCACATGCTCGGGCGCCGACATTTCTTCGCGCGTGGCTTCTTCGACGGCGCGCGAAATCAGTTCGACGGCCTTGTCGACATCGAACGGCTTGGGCAGATATTCGAACGCGCCGCCCTGGAAAGCCGCGACCGCGCTTTCGAGATCGGAGTAGGCCGTCATGATGATGACCGGCACTTCGGGATGTTCGCGGCGCACGGTCTGCAGCAGCTCGAGGCCGGCGTTTTGCGTACTGCCGCCCGGCATGCGGATGTCGGAGACCATCACCTGCGGCAGTTCGTCGCTCATCGCGTCGAGCGCCTCGCGCATGTTGACGAAGGTGCGTACCGGGAATTGATGGCGCACCAGCGCCTTCTCGAGCACCCAGCGGATGGATTGGTCGTCGTCGATGATCCAGATGGGCTTCATGGGTTGGTCAGCCTTGAATGCGGCACTGGCTTGCGCGCCTCCGGATAAGAGAGCGCAAGACCGTACCGAGGTTGTTCTTGTTGATGCGGCCGCGACAACGACCGCAAGGGTTCAGGCCAGCGGGAGCACGATGCGAAATTGAGTCTGCCCGGGCCGACTCTCGCACTCGATGACGCCTTGATGCTGTTGCACGTAAGTCTGGGCCAGCGTGAGGCCAAGACCGCTGCCGCCCTCCCGGCCGGACACCAGCGGGAAGAAAATGCGATCGCGAATCTCGTCTGGAATGCCGGGGCCATTGTCGATGACATGCAAGTCCAGTGCCAACCGCCAGCGGTGCCGCGAAACCGTCACATTGCGGCTTGCGCGGGTGCGCAGGGTGATGACGGCATCGCGCGCGGCGATGCGGTCCTTGAGTGCATGCGCGGCATTGTGCGCGATGTTGAGCAGCGCCTGGATCAACTGCTCCTTGTCGCCGCGAAACTCGGGGATGCTGGTGTCGTAATCGCGCCGGATCGTGAGGCCTTGCGGAAACTCCGCGAGCAGCACCGCGCGCACGCGTTCACAGACCTCGTGAATGTTCACATCGGCCACCAATTGCGGCTTGCGATGCGGCGCGAGCAGGCGGTCGACCAGGGTCTGCAGGCGATCGGCCTCCTTGACGATGACCTGGGTGTATTCGCGCAATTCGGGCGCGCGATCGCTCTCGGAGATTTCGAGTTCGAGCAATTGCGCGGCACCGCGGATGCCGCCGAGCGGATTGCCGTTGGCGTCGAGGATCATCATCGAGCCGTCGTTGCTGGCGTCGCGATCGAGCAGCACGCGCGGCGCGCGTGGCGGCATCGGCGCGGATCGGGGGCGGGGATCCGACGACGGTCAGGGAGGGCACGCGATCGGGATGCCGGGCGGCGAACGCACGGTCGATCACGCCGCCGATCTTGGCGCCGACGAGATGGAAGCGCCGGATGCCGAGGTGATCCATCAGCTGCAGGTAGTCGCCGATC
>CAXBRX010000060.1:0-12163 GCA_963977835.1 uncultured Derxia sp. | reverse complement strand
GCAAAGCTCATTGTGAGCAATGCCGGGTTTGCCGACACGACTGGCTTGCACGCCGGCGAAAAAATCGGCTTCACACTGGATATTGCCACCGAACCGGTGGCCGACGCCTTGCGCTGGAACGCAACGTTGCAATGGCAGGCCGGTGAATCCTTCTGGCAGCCGATTTATCTGAAGGCCGCCAACCAGCACCTGTCCGCCGAAGGCCGCTTGGATGCGAAGTCATTGGCCGTCGAGCGCGGTGTTCTGGCGTATCCCGGATTGGGTGAGGTAGCTTTCGCCGGCGTCTACGATCTGGCCGACAGGAAAATCCTGCAGGCCACTGTCGATGCCCCCGCGATACCGTTGGCAGCGCTGCACGAGATGGTATTGAAGCAGTTTCTGGCAGGCACAGCGTTAGCGGAAATTCGCGCTGATGGGCGCGTATCAGCCGCACTTCGCCTGACCGGCGCGGGTCTACATAGCGTCGATGTGAAGCTCCACAATGTGTCGTTCGACGACAAGGCACAACAACGGTTTGCGCTGTTTGAAGTCAATGGCAGCGTGCCGTGGCGCGCCGACGCGGCGACGCAGGCGTCGGTCACCGTCAAGGGGGGCGAAATCCTCAAAATGCCGCTGGGCGCGTTTGCCGTGCTGCTAAACATGCATGGGCCGCGCTTCGAGCTGAAGCAGCTGCGTGTGCCGTTGCTGGACGGCTTTATCGACATGCGGGATTTCGTGGCGCGGGCGGGTGGAGCTGACGGCTACTGGCAATTTACCGGTGAAGTTGGCGGCATTTCCATGGATAAGTTCACTACCGCGCTGGGACTGCCGGTGATGCATGGCACGCTGGCGGCCACGTTGCCGATGGTACGGCAGGTGAAGTCAACGCTGCGCGTGGATGGGGCGTTGTCGCTGAAAGTGTTTGACGGCGCGGTGGATGTCAGGAATCTGGTGCTGCTGGATATGTTCGGCAAGGCGCCGCGCGTGCAGGCGGACGTGGCGATGCGCAACCTTGATCTGGGGCTGGTAACGCGTACGTATTCTTTCGGCAACATCACCGGCCGCATTCTGGAAAGCAAGGAGTCCGGCTTGTGGCTGTTCATCTGGACCTCTGGCCTGATGTTCGTGCTGCGGTTCTTCGCCGGCCCCATCGTCCACAAGCTCTCGCCGCTGGGCCTGCTGGCCGCCGCTTTCATCCGCGTCGGCGGGCGGGGGCGCGGCTTCGGGTTCGCCGGAGCCGGCCAGGGCACGGAAGGTCGAGACTTCGACGATCTGGTCGCCAAAGCCCACATGCACGATCTGGAAGCGCCGCCCGATGATGCGCGAGCGTCGGAACAGCGATTGCACCTGTTCGGGCGTCGCGTCGGTGGCGACGTCGAAATCCTTGGGTTCCTTGCCGACCAGCAGGTCGCGCACCGCGCCGCCGACCACATAGGCCTTGTAGCCGGCCTGTTGCAGCGTGTGCGTGACGCGGGTGGCGTAATTGGGAATCGCGCGCGGATTGATGCCGAGCTCGTCGGCGCGGTAGATCTTGGGCTCGCGCGGGATCTTGGCCGCGCGGGGTGTTTTGGGCTTGCTGCGCCCGAGCAATCGATCGATGAATTTGCGGATCATGCGTAGAGATCCATGATTTGCCAGCCTTTGCTGCGCGCGTAATCGCGCAGACGGTCCGACGGATTGACGGCGACTGGCGTCTTGACCTTTTCCAGCAAGGGAATGTCGTTGGCGGAGTCGCTGTAGAAAACGCTGTGCGGGAAATCTTCCCACCGCTGGCCCAAAGCGCCAAGCCAGGCTTCGGTGCGCAGGATTTTGCCTTCCTTGAAACACGGCGTGCCTTTGACATGGCCGGTGAAGCGGCCATCGACTTCCTCGGGCTCGGTCGCGATCAGATGCTCGACCCCGAAGGCGCGGGCGATCGGGCGCACCACGAAGCTGTTGGTCGCGGTCACGATCGCGCACAGATCACCGGCGCGCAGATGCTGGTCGACCAGCAGCCGCGCCTTGGGCGTGATGGCGGGTTCGATCACTTCGCGCATGTAATCGGCATGCCAGGCGTCGAGTTGGGCGCGCGGATGGCCTTTGAGCGTGGCGAACGCGAATTCGAGGAATTCATGGATGTCGAGGGTGCCGGCGTTGTACTGCTCGAAGAAGTAATCGTTCTTGAGCTTGTAATGCGCGGCATCGACCACGCCTTTGCGCACCAGGAATTGACCCCATTCGTAATCGGAGTCGATGGGCAGGAGGGTGTGGTCCAGGTCGAACAGCGCGAGATTCATGCAAAGGTCCGAAAAATGTGAAGGCGGATCAACGCGGCGGCCGGTGATGCTGGAGCACTTCGCGCAGCAAAGGCAGGGTGACCGCCCGTTTGGCCGCGAGCGAATACCGGTCGAGCGCGTCGATCAGGCCCATCAAGGAGCGCAGATCGCGTTGGAAATGGTTGAGCAGATGGTCGACGAATTCGTCGCTGAGCGGCATGCCGCGCGCACGCCCCGCAGCCAGGATGGCGAGGCGCTTTTCGGCGTCCGACAAAGGTTGCAAGGCATAGACCAGGCCGGCGCCCAGACGGGTGCGCAAGTCTTCGCGCAATGTCAGTTGCAGCGGCGCACGGTCGCCCGCGACGATGAGTTTCGGCCCGCCGGTCAGCGTGGCGTTGAAGGCGTCGAACAAGGCTTCCTGGGCTGCGGCGTCGAGATTTTGTGCATCGTCGGCAACCACGACCGGCGTCTGGGCCTGCTCGGCATGCGCCGCGGCGGCGGCCAGCAGATGCGATTTGCCGCAGCCGGTTTCGCCCCAGAGGTAAAGCACCGCCGGAAAATCGAGCGCGCGCAGACGCGCCAGGCATTCGGCGTTGTTGCCGGCGATGAAATTCTCGAAACGCGCGGGCGGCGCGGCGAAATCGAAGGCGATCTGGCGCGGCGGCTCGTTCGTGGCCTTCATGCGCGCCTTATTCTCGGTAGAAGCTGCTGGCGACATAACGATTGCGCACATGCTTGAGGCCGACCAGGATGGCGGCCGAGGCCGGCAACGCGATCAGGACGCCCACGAAACCGAACAATTGGCCGAAGGCCATCAAGGCGAAGATGACGGCGAGCGGATGCAGGCCGATGCGTTCGCCCACCAGCCGCGGCGTGAGGAAAAAGCCTTCGAGCACCTGCCCGAGGCCGTAGACGACGATCACCGCGCCGAGGCCGTACCAATTGCCGAATTGCAGCAGCGCCGACAGCAGCGCGAGGATGAGACCAAGCCCATAGCCGACGTAGGGAATGAAGACCAGCAGGCCGGTCAGGATGCCGACCGGCAAGGCGACGTCGAAGCCGGCCAGCGCGAGCGCGACCGAGTAATACACCGCCAGCGCGAGCATCACCGCGATCTGGCCGCGCAGGAATTGCGCGAGCACGGTGTCGACCTCCTTGACCATGCCGACCACCTGATGCTCCCAGCGGCGCGGCAGCACCGCGCGCAGGCGCTCGAGCAGCCGCGGCCAGTCGAGCAGCAGGTAGAACAGGACCATGGGCACCAGGAAAAGCAGGGCGGCGATGCCGAGCACCGCGCTCGTGCCGACACGGATCGACGACCACAAGGACGCGGCGCCGGTGCTGCCGCTGCTGAGGTGATCGGTGAGCAGGCCGCGGATCGTCTCGGCGTCGAAACGCAGATGCACGTCGAATTTGTCGGCGAGCCAGGGCGCGACGCTGGTGTTGAGCCGCTCGACGATGGCCGGGAATTTCTGTTGCAGGGCGACGGCTTCCTTGTGCAGCACCGGTACCAGGATGAGCGCGAGCAGCAACAGCACGAGTCCGAGCAGCACGATCATGAGCAGCACCGCCGCGGGCCGAGGCAGCCGTTTGCGCACCAGCCAGGCGACGCCGGGTTCGAGCATGTAGGCCAGCACCGCGGCGAGCGCGAACGGCACCAGCACCGGTCCGAGCAAATAAAGCAGGGCGCACAGAGCAGCGGCAACGCCCAGCCAGAGCGCGGTCTGCTTTTGCTGCGCAGTCAGGTTGAACATGTATGGGTTGGATGCGGGCGTGGAAGAAGCGTCATCGGCGCAGCCGGGCAGGCAGTCGGCTGATCCGGGTCTGCTCGGATACGGAAGTCGCTTTGCTAAAATGCTGATTTTTCGAGGGTATTGTAGCGAAGCTCGGCGGCCGGTCCGCCCTTGACGCTGCTTTTCCCGGTCTTTTTGCCCGTCCGACCTTCCGATGGTCCCCGCATGAATTCAAATCCGCTCGACCCCACCCGCGCCGCTGTCATTGCGCCCCAGCCCGAAGCCACGACCGCCTTGTCCTACAAGGACGCCGGGGTCGACATCGACGCGGGCGATGCCCTGGTCGAGCGCATCAAGCCGTTCGCCAAGCGCACCATGCGCGAAGGTGTGCTGGCCGGCATCGGCGGCTTCGGCGCGCTGTTCGAAGTGCCCAAGCGCTACAAAGAGCCCGTGCTGGTCTCGGGCACCGACGGCGTGGGCACCAAGCTCAAGCTCGCGTTTCATCTGAACAAGCATGACACCGTCGGTCAGGACCTCGTCGCCATGTCGGTCAACGACATCCTGGTGCAAGGCGCCGAGCCTTTGTTCTTCCTCGATTATTTCGCCTGCGGCCGGCTCGATGTCGACACCGCCGCGACCGTGATCGCCGGCATTGCCAAAGGCTGCGAATTGTCGGGTTGTGCGCTGATCGGCGGCGAAACCGCCGAAATGCCGAGCATGTACCCCGATGGCGAATACGATCTGGCCGGATTTGCGGTCGGCGCAGTCGAAAAATCGCAGGCCATCGACGGCCGCAGCATCGCCCCCGGCGATGTGGTGCTCGGGCTTGCGAGTTCGGGCCCGCATTCCAACGGGTATTCGCTGGTGCGCAAGATCATCGAGCGCGCCAATCCCGATTTCAACGCCGACTTCCATGGCCGGCCGCTCGGGCATGTGCTGCTCGAACCGACGCGCATCTACGTCAAATCGGTGCTCGCGGTGCTGCAAACCATGCCGGGCACGATCAAGGGCCTGGCCCACATCACCGGCGGCGGCCTGGTCGAAAACGTGCCGCGCTGCCTGCCCGAAAACACCCAGGCGGTGCTCGAGGCCAAGTCCTGGACGCGACCGTTCGTCTTCGATTGGCTGCAAGCGCATGGCAAGGTCGCGGACGCCGAAATGCACCGCGTCTTCAATTGCGGCATCGGCATGACGGTGGTGGTGAGTGCCGCCGACGCCGACGCGGTCGCGGCCAAACTTGCGGCCGGCGGCGAGCAGGTCTGGCGCATCGGCCGCATCGAGGCCCGTCCGGCGGGCGCGGCGCAGACCATCGTCGTCTGAGGTTTTTCTCGCAGGCTCCAAGGCGCGCGGGGTGGCGGTCATCGCCGCCGCGCCGCGCATCGTGTTTGCCCTGACTTGTAGCCATCCCGGGGGCGCGGCAGACTCGCCGCATCAGCGCATCAGACGCTGTCCTCTGGAGACCCCGCATGAAAGCGATGAAATGGTTCATCGGCATTGCGGTGCTGCTGGCCGCCGTGGTACTCGGCGGCGGCATGGCGATTTCGCCCGGCTTCGTGGTCACGCGCAGCGTGGTCATCGACGCGCCGGCCGACAAGGTCTTCGGCCTGCTCGAAGACCCGCGCGCCTGGAAGCGCTGGTCGGTCTGGAACCGGCGCGATCCGAACATGCAGATCGAATATCAAGGCCCGCAGACCGGCAATGGCGCGCAATGGTCGTGGCATAGCCGCACCGAAGGCGATGGCGCGATGACCTTCGTGCGCGTCGATCCGGGCAAGCGCCTTGGCTACGAATTGTTCATTGCCGATTTCGGCAGTACTTCCAGCGGTGCCTTCGACCTCGAACCGCAAGGCGCGCATACCCGGGTGACCTGGTGGATGCGCGGCGACATGGGCGCCAATCCGTTGATGCGCTGGATGTCCTTGCTCGCCGATCGCATGGTCGGCAAGGATTTCGAGGCCGGGCTCGCCAACCTCAAGACCCTCGCGGAACAATGACCGACGCTAGCCGCGCCCTGGCGGCGCGAGGCTGGCCGCGAATCGCGCGACCGCATCGAGGCAGCGTGCCGACGCATCGGCGGCCAGACTATCGATGCGTTCGTCGATGGGCAGCGAGCGCAGCCAGGTGAGTTGGCGCTTGGCCAATTGCCGGGTCGCGGCGATGCCGCGTTCGCGCAAGGCGGTGCGGGCGGCGGCGTCATCGGGGCCGTCGAGGAATTCCCAGGCCTGCCGGTAACCGACCGAACGCATCGAAGGCAATTCGGGCTGCAGATCGCCGCGCGCACGCAAGGCGCGCACTTCATCGAGAAAACCCTGTTCAAGCATGGCGTCGAAACGCTCGGCGATGCGTGCGTGCAAGACCGCGCGATCGGAAGGTTCGAGGGCAATAGCGCGCACTGCCAGACCGCCTTGCGCCGGAGCTGCGATCAAGCTCGACATCGGCTGGCCGCTCCGCAAACAGACTTCGAGCGCGCGCTGGATGCGCTGCGCATCGTTGGGCGCGAGGCGCGCCGCGGTCTGCGGGTCGAGTTGCGCGAGCCGTGCATGCAAGGCCGGCCAGCCATCGCGCGCGGCGTCGGCATCGAGCTCGGCGCGCAGTGCCGGATCGGCGCTCGGCAAGGCGCTCATGCCTTCGACCAGCACCTTGTAGTAAAGCATCGTGCCGCCCACCAGCAAGGGCAGGCGCCCGCGCGCTCGGATCGCGTGTACGAGCGCGGTCGTCTCCTGCGCAAATTCGGCCGCCGAATAGGCCTCGCGCGGATCGCGGATGTCGATCAGATGATGCGGCACCAAGGCGCGCTCGGCCGCGCTGGGCTTGGCGGTGCCGATGTCCATGCCGCGATACACGAGCGCCGAATCGACACTGATGATCTCGACCTCGAAATGCTGCGCCACCGCGAGGGCGGCAGCGGTCTTGCCCGCGGCAGTGGGGCCGAGCAAGGCGATCGCAGCGGGGGCGAGAGTCATCTGGCTTGGGTTTCGACGTCGATTGCGATGGAAATCCTGGGCGCGTCAAACGCGCTTCGGTGCAGCCCCGAATGGAGAAGGGGTTTGCCAGTCGGCTATGCTCGCACAATGTCATCGCCTCTTTTTCGCGCGGACCCCGCATTGGGCCGCACACGCACGCCAACGCGTTACCGAACCTTGTTGTGGATTGCCGCGCTGTTCGTCGGCGTGAACTTTCTGGTCCGCATCGGATTGGTGGTGTTCGAGCACGATCCCGCCAATTACGCGCCTTTGCGGCTGCTGGGCATACTCGGCGCGGGGCTGGTCTACGACCTTGCCGCCGCCACGTATGTGCTGGTGCCGTTTGCCTTGGTGCTCACTTTTTTCTCCGATGGGCGCCTCGGGCGCTGGCTGCATGGCCTGGTGCTGTGCGCGCTCGTGATCGGCGGCGTGTTCGGCATGCTGTTCACCGCCGCGGCCGAAGGTCTGTTCTGGAACGAGTTCGCTTCGCGCTTCAATTTCATCGCGGTCGATTACCTCATCTATACGCGTGAGGTGATCGGCAACATTCAGGAGTCTTATCCGATCGGCTGGATCCTGACCGCGATCGGCGTTTGCACCTTGGTGTTGTTCGCCCTGGTGGCGCGGCCTTTGTGGCGCGCGGCCAGTGGTCCGGCCGGGCGGTGGCCGCGCCGGTACGCCATGCTGCCGGCCTTGTTGAGCCTGCCGGTGTTCTCGTTCTTTTTCGTCGGCGATGGCGTGCGCGATCTGTTGCCGACCACCTCGGCGCGCGAACTCGCGGGCAACGGGTATTACGACTTCATGCGCGCCTTCCGCGCCAACGATCTCGACTTCCAGACCTTCTACAAGACCATTCCCGTCGAGCAGGCGAGCCAGGTCTTGCGCGACGAATTTCAGGAAGCGCAGACCAAGGCGAAATTCGTCGACAACCCGCAATCGATCGAGCGCCGCGTCGAATCGCCCACGCCGCCCAAGCCGATGAATGTGGTGCTGGTGTCGATGGAAAGCCTGGGTGCCGATTACGTCGAATCCTTCGGCGGCCGCAAAGGCTTGACGCCCAATCTCGACCGGCTCGCACATGAAGGCCTGATGTTCACCAAACTGTATGCGACCGGCCTGCGCACCGTGCGCGGACTGGAAGCGATCACCTTGTCGATCCCGCCCACGCCCGGCCATGCGGTGCCCATGCGCAACCACAACAAGGGCTTCGAGACCCTGGGCGGCGTGTTCGCCGATGCGGGCTACGACGCCTTGTACCTGTACGGTGGCTACAGCTATTTCGACAACATGCGCGATTTCTTCTCGGGCAATGGTTATACGGTGATCGACCGCACCGCCATCGCCAAGGAGAACATCACGCACGAGAACATCTGGGGCGTGGCCGACGAAGATCTGTTCGGCCAGGCAGTGCGCGAGATGGATGCGCGCGTGGCCGCCGGACGCAAGGTGTTCATGCATGTGATGACGACCTCGAACCATCGCCCGTTCACCTTCGCGCCGGGGCGCATCGATCTGCCGCCCGGCACGCGTGAAAGCGCCGTCAAATATGCCGATTGGGCGATCGGCAAGCTCATCGCCGATGCGCAGACCCGGCCGTGGTTCAAGAACACGCTTTTCGTCTTCCTCGCCGACCACACTTCCAACGGCCGCGGGCGCACCGATCTGCCACCCGAGAATTACCACATCCCGCTCATCGTCTATGCGCCGGGCACGATCGCGCCGGCCCAGGTCGATTACGTCGCTTCGCAGATCGACGTTGCGCCCACGGTGCTGGGCCTGCTCGGCATCAGCTACACCTCACGCTTTTTCGGGCAGGACATCCTGACCGAAGGTGAGCACCATCAGCGCGCCTTCATGGCGAACTATCTGACGGTGGGCTATATGGAAAACGGGCTGGTGGTCGAACTCGCGCCCAAACGGCGAGTGCGGGTCGTCGATGCGCAGACGGGGCAGCCGCTGCCTTTGCAAGACGAACGCGCCGCGCATTACGCGCTCGAAGCAATCAGTTATTACGAACGCGCGAGCGACATCTTGAAAACCCCGGCGCCGCCGGTCGAGATCAAGGCCAACCAGCCGGTGGCACACTGAGTCGACGCGCTTCAGCGGCCGCGCAGGAACAGCCGATCGAGATCGGCCATCGACAGTTGCACCCAGGTCGGCCGGCCATGGTTGCATTCATCGGCGCGCTCGGTGGCTTCCATCTGGCGCAGCAGCGCGTTCATTTCATCCAGACTCAGGCGGCGGTGCGCGCGCACCGCGCTATGGCAGGCCATGGTGGCGAGCAAAGCGTTCTGGCGTTCGGCCTGGACCCGGCTGCCTTCGCCCGCGAGGCCATGCTCGCGCAATTCGCGCAGCACATCGCGCGCCAGCGCCGCCGCGTCGGCTTCGCGCAGCAAGGCGGGCACCGCACGCACCGCGAGCGTGGTCGGCGATACCTGCGCGATTTCGAATCCGAGCGCCGCGAGCGCATCGCGCGCATCGAACGCGGTGCCGATCTCGAGTTCGCTCGCAAAGAACGTGACCGGAATCAGCAAGGGCTGGGCCGGCATGGTCGCGGCTTGCGTGGCAGTCTTGAGCCGTTCGTAGACGATGCGCTCGTGCGCCGCATGCATGTCGACCAGCACCAGGCCCTGGCGGTTTTGCGCAAGCACGTACACACCGTGCAATTGCGCGATCGCGTAACCGAGAGGTGCATCGTCGCCGCCATCGGCCGCGCGCTGCACATCGGGCGCCGCATCGGGCGGCGGCATATCGGGTTGGGCATACGGCTGTGCATTGGCCGTGAGCAGCGCTGCGGCCACGTCGGCCGCGCCGGGCATCGTCCTGGGTTGGGCCGCAGCCGCGCCGCTCCAACCGCCCGGCGCCGCATACGGCATGCTGGGCTGGGCGATGCCGAGCGTGCGCTGCGCATCGGCATGGATGGGGGCATACCCGGGACGCGCGCTGCGCAATGCGGCCAATTCGGCGAGCGTCGTCAGCGGGTCTTGCGCATGGTCGGCTGCCGGCGTGCCGGCCACCGCGTGCGCCTCGGCCGATTGTGCGGCGGTGCGCGCAAGCGCACGCTGGATGGCATGGAACACGAATTGGTGCACGGCGCGTGAATCGCGAAAGCGCACCTCGGTCTTGGCCGGATGGACATTGACATCGACCAGCCTCGGATCGAGCGATAGCGCCAGCACATAACTCGGCTGCTTGTCGCCATGCAAAACGTCGGCGTAGGCGGCACGGGCCGCATGCGCGAGCACTTTGTCGCGCACATAACGGCCGTTGACGTAGAAATACTGGGCGTCGGCGCGCGCACGTGCCGCGGTCGGTTTGCCGACCAGGCCTTCGAGCACGAGCCCGGCCTGCGGTGTCTGCGCCTCGGGCGCGATCGCGCCGGCGCTTTCATCGAGCGCAATGGCCGCGTCGGCAAACTCGGCGCCCAGGATGGCGACGATGCGCCGCGCCAGATCGGTGGCAGGCAATTGCAACACCGGCTTGCCGTTGTGCGAGACCGAGAACGCGACCGCGGGCTGTGCGAGCGCGATGCGGCGCACCACGTCCATGCAATGGCCGAATTCGGTTTGCTCGCTCTTGAGGAATTTGCGCCGCGCGGGCGTCGAAAAATACAGGTCGGTCACATCGACCGTGGTGCCGGTGCTGCCCAGGCCCGCCGAGGCTGCCGGCTGGGTTTGCAAGGGGCCTTGATGATTATGGATCTGCAGCGCCACGTCGGTGGCGGCGCTGCGCGTGGTGAGCGCCAGATTGGCGACCGAGGCGATCGAGGCCAGCGCCTCGCCGCGAAAGCCCAGGGTCGCGACCGATTCGAGTTCGTCGAGCGAAACGATCTTGGAGGTGGCATGACGCGCGAGCGCGAGCGGCAGATCGTCGGGCGCGATGCCCCCGCCATCGTCGCTGACGGTGATGCGCTTGACCCCGCCTTCTTCGAGCCGCACCGCGATGCGCGTCGCACCGGCATCGAGTGCGTTTTCGAGCAGCTCCTTGATGACCGAGGCCGGACGCTCGACGACCTCGCCGGCCGCGATCTGCGAAATCAGTACATCGGGCAGGGCGCGAATGCGGCGGGCGGCGTCGGGGGCGGAAGTCATCGGGCGATTATACGAAGCGCTCGGTTATCATCGCCGCCGTTCCCTTGGAGCCCAATGTGGATTTCATACTCGCCGCCCTCGATTACGTCCTGCACCTCGACCGTCATATCGACGGCCTGTGGCAGCTTTACGGCGTGTGGCTGTACGCCATCGTCTTCGCGATCGTGTTTGCCGAAACCGGCCTCGTCGTGACGCCCTGGCTGCCCGGCGATTCCTTGTTGTTCGTGCTCGGCGCGCTGGCCGCGGCCGGCGGCCCCAATGTGGGCGTGCTGATCGCCTTGCTGTTCCTGGCCGCGGTGCTCGGCAACACCAGCAATTACTGGATCGGCCGCTGGATCGGGCCGCGGGTGTTCCATTTTCCGGATTCGGTGTTGTTCTCGAAGGCAACGCTCGAAAAGGCGCACGGCTTTTACGAGCGCCATGGCGCCATCACCGTCATGGCCTCGCGGTTTCTGCCCTTGATCCGCACCTTCGCGCCCTTCGTGGCTGGTGTGGGCGCGATGTCGCATACCAAGTTCCAGTTCTATTCGATCCTCGGCGGCGGTCTGTGGGTGTTGTGCTTCGTGCTCGCCGGGTATTTCTTCGGGCAGATTCCGATCGTCAAGAACAATCTGCCGCTGGTGATCGTGGGCGTGATTTTCGTGTCCTTCCTTCCGCTCGCGGTGGAGTTTGCGCGGACCAAGCTGGCGAAGAAGAACTGAAGCGGTTCTTTTTGGTGGCAGATGCGGGGGTGGCCCTAGGGGCCTGAGGGCGCACGCGATGGCTGATCGGCCTCTACCTCGCAAATTCGCACCCGCGCGCGAAGGCGCTGCGCGCCCACGCGAGCGGGGCCCGCGAATTTGCTTTCGGTAGCAGGCCGGCCATCGCGCACTGCGCCCTCAGGCCCCTAGGGCCACCCCCGCATGCATGTGGCGTTGTGAGCGTCGCTGCGCTCGCTGCTTCACTTCCACCGCGCGGTTTGTCTGTTGTTTCGCGCTGCGCGGCGTGCTCATTCGCTAAGAACCATCAGGCGCGGTGGCAAGTGACAAAGCGCCACGAATATCCGCACACTGGTTCGTGCCAGTGCAATGGGCGTCCCACGCCCGAGCCACTCCGGGCCTAGGGGGCCATGGGGCCAGGCGGCGCAGTTCGCGATGGCCGGC
>CAXBRX010000059.1:0-12165 GCA_963977835.1 uncultured Derxia sp. | reverse complement strand
CGACAAGGCAAAGATTCAGGGCAATGAAGCCCTGCTCAAGTTCGAGCCGTTCGGTCTTGGTCCGCGCTGAATATTACGGCTCCATTAGGTCAGGCGATTTTGAGCCGACTGACCGACCCGATTTATCCTCGTAAAGGCCACCGCCAGCCCCAACCCGAGCCCGGCTCGAAAAATGATTCGCACCGGGGACCGGTGTTTCGCCACGATGCGCGGACATGGCCACGTTCCAGACCCTGCCCGGATTTCGTGAGTTTTATCCCGAGGACCTCGCGCGCCGAAACCACATCTTCCGGCTCTGGCGCCGCAGCGCGCATGCCTTCGGGTTCGCGGAGTACGACGCCCCCGTGCTGGAGCCGCTCGAGCTCTATAAGGCCAAGTCGGGCGACGAGATCGAGGGCCAGCTCTTCAGCTTTACCGACAAGGGCGGACGCGACGTGGCCCTGCGGCCCGAGATGACCCCGACCGTGTGCCGGCTGGTCGGCGCCAAGGCGAACGCCCTGAAGCGCCCGGTCAAGTGGTATAGCATCGGTGAATTCTATCGCTACGAGCGGATGCAGCGCGGCCGCGGGCGGTGCTTCTTCCAGTTCAACGCCGACATCTTTGGCGAGGCGGGCGTCGAGGCCGAGATCGAGCTGGTGGCGCTACTCGTGCAGACCTTGGCGGCCTTCGGGCTGACCGAGCAGGATTTCTTCGTGCGGCTCAGCGACCGCAACCTGTGGTTCTATTTCCTTGAAGCGCTGGGCCTCGACGAGGCCCGAATCGCCCTGGCTCTGCAATACCCAGGTGCCGATCTCGGTCTCGTTCAGCCGCAGATGCATCATCGCGTCGTCGAGCGCGCGCGCGAGCGCCACCTTGAGCCGTTCGCCGGTCGAGAAGCCGTCGGTGCGGCGGTCGAGCAGGTCTTCGAATTCGAGCAAGGCCGCCATCGCCGCGATGCGTTCATCGACGAGTTTGCGCGGCATGCCGCGCAAGGCGCCGAAATAACGGATGTTCTCGCGCGCACTCAAGCGGGTGTACAGGCCGCGCGCATCCGACAAGATGCCCAGGTCGGCACGCACCCCGATCGGATCGAGCGCCACATCGCGGCCGCCGACGAGCGCTTGTCCGCTGTCGGCGCGCACCAGGGTCGAGAGCACGCGCAAGGCGGTGGTCTTGCCGGCGCCGTTGGGGCCGAGCAGCGCGGTGATGGCGCCATCGGGTGCGTGGAAAGACACCTCGGTGAGCGCATGCACGCGCGCCCCGCGACGCCCGCGTGCGGCAAACGATTTGGCGAGTTGCTTGGCGTCGATCATCGCGTCGGCTTCGTCGTTGGAACCGGTGTCGGAACGGGCTGCGCCTCTTGCCCCGCAGGTGCTGTCGCGCCGGGCGGCGCGAACAGGCTCGGCATCGGGGCATCGGTCAAGCAATCGGTGTTCAGATCGGCGAAGGACGCCGAGGCGATGAATTGGCGGATCAGTTCGGGGCCGCAGGCCTGGCCGCTCTGGCCATGGCCGCGATGCGCGGCGACCACATGCAAGGCATGCGGCAGTCCGGGCATCAAGGCTTGCGCATGGCGCGGCGGCGTGGCCGGATCGATGCCGCCCGAAAGCATGAGCACCGGCGCGTCGATCTTGGGCGGCGCATAGAACGCGGCGGGCACCGGCCGCACCGGCCAGCCGGCGCAGATGCGCGCGTACTGGTCGAGCAATGTGGTGCCGATGCGCGTGGACGCGATGGACGCGCGCACGGTGGCGTCGGCGCGCGGCAGGTCTTCGGCGCAGATCACCGAGAAATGCATGCCTTCGGAAAAGCCTTGCTGGGTCACGCCGCCGAGCATGGCTGCGGTGGCGGCGAGCGCCGAATAATCGCCGTTGCCGGCTTGTGCGAGGGCGTAGGGCAGCACCGCGCCCGCCGCCGGCACATACATCGGTGCGCGCAGCAAACCGATCACGGCCTCGCGCGTCAGCGGCACGCGGTTCGGCCGGCCATCGAGCGGATCGACCACTGTGATCTCGGGCCGGGTCGCGGCGCGTGCGAGCAGCGCATCGACGCTCGCGCGCAGATCGGGCGTACGGGCGCGGCAGTGCGCATCGGCGGCGCAGGCCTGGGCCCAGGCATCGAGCGCGGCATCGGTGTCTTGCGCAAAACTGGCCGGCAGGATCATCGCGGCGGGTGCCACGCCGTCGAGCACCAGGGTGCGCACACGGCTTGGAAACTGGCGCGCGTATTCGAGCGCGGCGCGGGTGCCATACGAGGCGCCCCACAGATCGACGCTCGCATAGCCGAGGGTGGCGCGGACCCGGTCGAAGTCGCCGACCGCGATCCAGGTCGCGTATTGCGCGAGGTCGACGCCTTGCGCGCTGAGTTTGTCGCGGCAGGCATGCAGGCGCGCGACGGTCTGGTCGGTGTCGAAGGCGTCGGCCAGCGGTTCCGCTTCGTGCGGCGTGCGGCAATCGAGCGGGGCCGAGGCGCCGGTGCCGCGTTGGTCGATGAAGACCACGTCGCGGCGCGCGTTGAGGCTTTCGAACAAGGGCAGGACCATGCCCGCCACCGATTGCGCCGATTGGCCGGGGCCGCCCGCGATCACGAAGATCGCATCGTCGGCGCGGTGGGTGGCACTGGCTGGCGCCACCGTGAAATGGATCGTGAGCTTGCGGCCGTCGGGACGGTCGGGATTTTCCGGGACTTCGATCTGCCCGCAGCGCATTTCGCGGGCGATGCCATCGACACGACAGGCGCTGAGGCTGGCGCCGGGTTGGGCCGCGTCATGCCGCGACCCGCAGGCACCGAGCGCTGCGACGGCCGCGCAAACGGCCGCCACGGTGCGCAAGACGGTGCTCAATACGGGGCGTAAGGGCACGGTCGGCATGGCGCGCCTCAGGGCTCGAGAACCTCGGTTTCCTTCTTGATCGGCTTGATCAGGTCTTCGCGCTTGATGCCCAGCCATTTCGTGATCGGCGCCATGACCAGCACCGACGAATAGATGCCGAAGCAGATGCCGATGGTCAGCGCGAGCGCGAAGTAATGCAGGGTCGGGCCGCCGAAGAGCAGCATGGTCAGCACCATCATCTGCGTCAGGCCGTGGGTGATGACGGTCCGGCTGATGGTCGAGGTGATCGCGTTGTCGATCACATGGTCGACCTCGGCCTTGCGCATCTTCTTGAAGTTTTCACGGATCCGGTCGGCGATGATGACCGACTCGTTGACCGAGTAGCCGAGCACCGCGAGCACCGCCGCGAGCACCGCGAGCGAGAACTCCCATTGGAAGGCCGCGAAGAAGCCCAGGATGATGACCACGTCGTGCAGGTTGGCGACGATGGCCGCGACCGAGAACTTCCATTCGAAGCGCAGCGCGAGGTAGATCATGATGCCGAGGATCACGACCAGCAGCGCGAGCGAACCGTCTTGCAACAGCTCGGCGCCGACCTGCGGACCGACGAAGGAGGCGCTGCGCAGTTCGACGGTGGCGCTGTTGGCGCGCAGCGCTGCCATCACCGCATCGCTTTGCTGGGCCGTGGCCTGACCTTTGACCAAGGGCAGGCGGATCATCACGTCGCGCGCGGTGCCGAAGCTTTGCACCTGGGCGTCGGTATAGCCGAGGCCTTCGATGGTCTTGCGCACTTGCGCGATGTCAGCCGCTTGCGCGTAGTTGACTTCGAGCACCGTACCGCCGGTGAACTCGATCGAGAAATGAAAGCCGCGCAGGACGATGAAGACCACGGCGGCGACGAAGGTCAGCGCGCTGATCACGTTGAACACCAGCGCATGCCGCATGAACGGAATGTCGCGGTGGATGCGGAAGAACTCCATGTTGATTTCCTTGTGTTCTTGTTCGTCGGGCCGTTACTTGGCGGCGAGGCCCGGCTTCCAGACCGTGCCGATCGAGACCTTCTGCAGCTTCTTTTGGCGGCCGTAGACCAGATTGACCAGGGCGCGGCTCACCAGAATGGCCGAGAACATCGACGTCAGGATGCCCAGGCAATGCACGACCGCGAAGCCGCGCACCGGACCGGAACCGAAGACCAGCAGCGCACCGCCCGCGATCAGGGTGGTCACGTTCGAGTCGAGAATCGTCGCCCAGGCGCGTTCATAGCCGGCCGCGATCGCTTGCTGGGGCGGCAGCCCGAGCCGCAATTCTTCGCGGATGCGCTCGTTGATCAGCACGTTCGAGTCGATGGCCATCCCGAGTGCGAGCGCGATGGCCGCGATGCCGGGCAAGGTCAGGGTGGCCTGCATCAATGAAAGCAACGCCACCAGCAGCATCACATTGGTGGCCAGCGCGGCGACCGAGATCAGGCCGAACATCATGTAGTAGATCGTCATGAAGACGAGGATCGCAACGAAGCCCCAGAGCACCGAATGGAAGCCCTTGTCGATGTTGTCGGCGCCCAGGCTCGGGCCGATCGTGCGTTCTTCGATGATTTCCATCGGCGCGGCCAGCGCACCGGCGCGCAGCAAGAGCGCGAGGTCGTTGGCCTCGGGCGAGGTCATCGAGCCCGAAATCTGGAAACGCGTGCCGAGTTCGCTTTGGATCACGGGCGCGGTGATGACTTCGCCCTTGCCCTTTTCGACCAGCAACACGGCCATGCGCTTGCCGACATTGTCGCGGGTGTAATTCTTGAGGATGGTCGCGCCCTTGCCGTCGACGACGAGGTTGACCGACGGCACCTGCTTTTGCGAATCGAAACCAGGTTGCGCGTCCTGCAGGTTTTCGCCGGTCAGGATCACTTCGCGCTTGACCAGCAAGGGGCGGCTGCCGCGTTCGACATAGCGTTCATCGCCGAAGGGCACGGTGCCGGCGGCCAGGGCCGCTTGCGCTTCGGGGCCATCGTCGACCGCGCGGAATTCCAGTGTCGCGGTGCGGCCCAGAATCTTCTTGGCTTGCGCCACGTCTTGCACGCCCGGCAATTGCACCACGATGCGGTCGGCGCCTTGTTGTTGCACCACCGGCTCGGCCACGCCGAGTTCGTTCACGCGGTTGTGCAGGGTCGAGACGTTTTGCTTGACCGCGTTCTCCATCGCTTGCTTCTCGGCCTTGGGCGTCAGCGTGACGACCAGCTTCAGGTCGGGCGCCGTGCCAGCCGTGGTCGCGGCCAGATCGGGGTATTGATCCTGGAGGAAGGCTGCCGCCTTGTTGCGCGTGTCGTCGTCGCGGAAGGCGATCTCGACGGCATTGCCCTGGCGCGTGATGCCGGCATGGCGGATGTTCTTTTCGCGCAATTGCGCGCGCAGGTCGGACTGCACGCTGTCGATGCGCTTGTTCAGCGCGGCCTGCATGTCGATCTGCATCAGGAAGTGCACGCCACCGCGCAGGTCCAGGCCCAGGTACATCGGCAGCGCGCCGATGTGCTGCAGCCACAAAGGCGTGTCGGAGACCGAGTTCAGCGCGACCACATAACTCGCCTCGTCCGGGTTCGGTGCCAGCACGTGTTGCAACGCGTCCCGGCCCTTGGTCTGGGTGTCGGTGTCATGGAAGCGCACCCGCACCGTGCCGCCGCTTTGCGTATGGTCGAAATAGACCGCTTCGGTCGGCACCTGGGCATCGGCCAGGATCTTCACGACCTGCTCGACCATCGGCGCTTCGACCTTGACGGTCGCCTTGCCGCTCGAGACTTGCAATGCCGGGCTTTGCTTGAACAGATTGGGCACCGAGTAGACCGCGCCGAACAGCAGCACCAGCACGATCAGCACGTATTTCCACAATGGATAACGGTTCATGGACCTGCGCCTTCAGAAACGAAAACGGGGCGCACTAAGGCGCCCCCGGGATTGCTGCGAATACTCAGATCGCTTTGATGGTGCCTTTAGGCAAGAGCGTTTGCACCGCCTGCTTTTGCACCAGCATTTCGACCGGGCCGTTCGAGCCTTCGGCCACTTCGATGGTCACGTAGCCATCGGCCACCTTGGCCACCTTGCCGACCACGCCGCCGGTGGTGATGACTTCATCACCCTTTTGCAGCGCTTCGATCATCGCCTTCTGTTCCTTCGCGCGCTTCATCTGCGGGCGGATCATCAGGAAGTACATGACGGCAAACATCAGCGCAAGCATGGGGATCGGCCCCTGAAGAAATGCCGCGAAGCCATCAGGTGCCGCTGCGGGCGCAACCCCGGCTGCAGTTTGCGCGTGAGCGATCGAAATCATGAAACCTCCAAGAAGCGAACAGAATCAAGTATTTAAGACAGTCCGGCATTATAGCCGACGTGGCCTTGACGAATGCCTAGGACCGCACACAGGGTGCGCAGGTTCAACGCGTGCGGCGGCGGATGCGCGCAACGATGATCCAGGCCGCCGCCACCGTGATGGCGACCACCAGCCCCAGGATGATCCAGAACCCGTGCGGATGCTGGGCCAGCGGCAGGCCGCCCACATTCATGCCCAGCAGGCCCGAGACGATGTTGATCGGCAGCACCAGGACCGTGACGATGGTCAGGATGAACAGGCTGCGATTGTTCTCCTCGTTGACCACGGTGGCGATTTCTTCCTGCAGCAGCTTGATGCGCTCCTGCAAGGCCGTCATGTCGCGCAGTACCACCGCGAATTCCTCGCCCGCGGCGCGGATGTCCTGGACATCGGCCGCGACGATCCAGCCGGGCGGATGCTGGAGCATGCGCACCAGCGCCGCCGGTTCGGGCGCGAGCACGCGTTGCAGCCGGACGATCAGACGGCGTAAAGCGCCCAGTTCGCTCGCCCGGCCATCGACCCGGCCAGCGAGCAGGGTGTCTTCGATCGTGTTGGCCTTGGCGTTGAGGCTGCGCACGATGGCGACCAGCACATCGCCCTGGTCGCGCAGCAAATGCACGAGCAATTCGACGGTCGAGCTCGGCGCGGTGCCGCCGCGCACCGCGGTGCGCAGCCGGTCGATCGAGCGCAAGGGCTGGCGCCGTGCGCTCACCATCAGATGCGGTGCAGCCTCCACCCAGAGCGTCGAAATGTCGGACGGGTCGTAAGAAAAATCGAAATGCACATCGTTGAGCACGGCGATCAGCCGGTCGTCCACATGCTCGATGCGCGAGGAATGCGAGCCGTCGTGCAGCGCTTCATAAAACGCGTCGGACAAACCGGCATGCTGGCGCAGCCAGCGCTCGCTGCCGTTGTGCGCGAGGTTGAAATGCAGCCACAGGAAGGCGCCCGCCGGTTGCTCGGCGCGGGCTTGCAGCCAGGCCAGCGATTCACGCGTATTCACCGGCCGCGGCGCGTCGGCACGCGGATCGAAGACAAAGCCGCAGATCAGGCCGCAATCATCGGCACCGTAGGCACCGTCGGTGCGATCGAAGGAGGGCGTGGACATGGCGGCAAGCGCGAGAAGGCGTGTGAGCGCCCGCCACCATGGACCGCGAAGATGTCAGTCATGTGACACGACACCGATCGCGGCCGGTCCGCCGCAAATCCGTGGGCGCTCAGTCGACGCCGCGCGCGCGTTCGCTCGCAAAACGGCTCACGAACTCGCCGAACCCGCCGGCATCGATCGCATCGCGCATTTCCTGCATGAGCTGCAGGTAGTAATGCAGGTTGTGGATGGAATTCAGGCGCGAGCCCAGCAATTCATTGGCGCGGTCGAGATGGTGCAGATAGGCGCGCGTGAAATGCCGGCAGGTATAGCAGGTGCAGGTTTCATCCACGGGACGCAGATCGTTCTTGTAACGCGCGTTGCGCAAGCGCAGATCGCCGAAGCGCGTGAACAGATGGCCGTTGCGCGCATTGCGTGTCGGCATCACGCAATCGAACATGTCGATGCCCGCAGCCACGCCGGCCACCAGGTCTTCGGGCGTGCCCACGCCCATCAGATAGCGCGGTTTGTCGGTCGGCAGGCGCGGCGCGACATGGTCGAGCACGCGCAGCATCTCGTCTTTGGGCTCGCCGACCGAGAGGCCGCCGATCGCATAGCCATGAAAGCCGATGTCGGTCAGGCCCGCGATCGATTCGTCGCGCAAATGCTCGTACATGCCGCCTTGCACGATGCCGAACAGCGCGTTGGGGTTCTCGAGCCGGTCGAATTCGACGCGCGAACGCTTGCCCCAGCGCAGCGACAAGCGCATCGAATCGGCCGCTTGTTGCTCGGTGGCCGGAAACGGCGTGCATTCGTCGAAGATCATGACGATGTCGGAATTGAGCACGCGCTGGATGCGCATCGATTCCTCGGGCGTGAGGAACAGCTTGTCGCCATTGACCGGCGACGCGAATTTCACGCCTTCTTCGCTGATCTTGCGCAAGGCTCCGAGGCTGAACACTTGAAAGCCGCCCGAATCGGTCAGGATGGGGCGCTCCCAGCCCATGAACCGATGCAAGCCGCCATGCGCGCCGATCACTTCCAGCCCCGGCCGCAGCCAGAGGTGAAAGGTGTTGCCGAGAATGATCTGCGCGCCGATGTCGTCGACCAGATCGTCGGGCCCGACCGCTTTGACGCTGCCGTAAGTGCCCACCGGCATGAAGATCGGCGTTTGCACCACGCCATGGTTGAGGGTCAGGCGCCCGCGCCGTTCATTGCGGAAAGTGGGCGCGCCGGCATTGAGCCGTTCGAAGTGCAGGGCGGTCATGCGGGGGTCCTTTCGAGCAGCATCGCGTCGCCGTAACTGAAGAAGCGGTAGCGCGCCTCCACCGCGTGGCGGTAGGCGGCCATGATGGTCTCGTAGCCGGCAAAGGCCGAGACCAGCATCAACAGCGTGCTCTTGGGCAGATGGAAATTGGTGATGAGGCGGTCGATCACGCGGAATTCGTAGCCGGGCGTGATGAAGATGTCGGTCTCGCCGCTGCCGGCCGTCACAACGCCGGTGGCGCGCGCGGCCGATTCGAGCGCGCGCGTGGCCGTGGTGCCGACCGCGATCACACGCCGGCCTTCGGCCTTGGCCGCGGCAATCGCCTGCGCGGTCGCGGCGTCGATCGAATACCACTCGCGATGCATGCGGTGTTCGGCAAGGTTCTCGGTCTGCACCGGCAAGAAAGTGCCGGCACCCACATGCAAGGTCACGAAGGCGGTTTGCACGCCTTGTGCGCGCAACGTGGCGAGCAAGGCATCGTCGAAATGCAGGCCGGCCGTGGGCGCGGCCACCGCGCCCGGCGTGCGCGCGTACACCGTCTGGTAGCGCGCCTCGTCCACCGGCTCGGCGCCATGGCGGATGTAAGGCGGCAAGGGCACTTCGCCCAGATGCTCGAGCACATCCCAGACGTTGGCGCTGAAGGCGAGCAGGAAAAAGCGCCCGTCGCGGTCCACCACCTTGGCGCCGGCCGAGAACGCGGGCGAGCCGAATTCAAGCAAGGACCCGATGGCCGGCGGATGGCTCGCGCGCACTTGCGCCATCGCGGCGTCGTTGCCGATCACGCGTTCGATCAAGGCTTCGACCTTGCCGCCGCTGGCTTTACGGCCATGCAGCCGTGCCTTGATGACCCGGGTGTCGTTGAAGACCAGTAGATCGCCCGCGCGCAACAAGCCGGGCAGATCGGAGAAATGCAGATCGTTCAGTTGCGCGCCGTTCACATGCAGCAGCCGGCTCGCGGTGCGCTCGGGCGCGGGTTGCTGGGCGATGAGTTCGGGCGGAAGTGCGAAATCGAAATCGGAGAGCGTGAACGGACGGTTCATCGGGTGTGCGGACGGCGAGATGGAAACGATCGACGCGGCGCATCGGGTGCAGCCTGCGTCGGGCGCGCAAGTCTACGTGAAATGCCGCCGGGCCGGTCCGGGTCGGCCGCGCGGCGCAAGGACGGGAGCTGCCTGCACTGTTGCTTTGCGGCGACTGGGTTCATTTCTCCGTCATGTTGCGGCGCAACCCTCGCGGGTTTTGCATTCAACCCACCCGCCCGGACCCCGATCATGTTCATTCGCCCTTTGTTTCCGTTGCCGCAACGTTTTCCGCGCAAGGCCCTCGTCCTGGCCTTGGGCGTCGCCTTGATGCCCGCGTTGGCCCATGCCGCCGATGTCGGCACGGTCGCCGCCCCGTCCTCGGCCACCGCAACGGCCGCTGACGCGAGCAAGTCGCAATCGCTCGGCACGGTCTACGTCACCGGCAACACGGTCAATACGCTGGCGCCCAGCGCGCCGCCGCTCGAGGCGACCCAGCCGACTTCGGTGATCGACGAGCGCTTCATCCGCGACGCCTTGCGCTACAACGCGAATTACGACGACATCGTCAAATACTCGCCGAGCATGACGGTGACTTCGCCCGAAGGTCCGGGCCTGGGCAAGAACGAAGGCATCAGCCTGCGCGGCTTTCAGGACGGGCAGTTCAACATCACCTTCGACGGCATTCCGTTCGGCGACGCGAGCGATTTCCATCACACCACCTCGGCCTATTTTTCCAACCATGTGCTCGGCCAGGCCCAGATCGATCGCGGCCCGGGCGGCGGGTCGACCATCGGCAACGCGACCTTCGGCGGCACCATCGGCCTGCGCTCGCGCGATCCGAGCCTGGTCGACGGCTTCACGCCTTATCTGACCATCGGCAGTTGGAACACCCAGGCCGGCGGCCTGTCGCTCGACCAGCATTACGGCGACACCGGCGTGTTCCTCGAAGCCTCCAAGGAAAGCAGCGACACCTTCTTGAAGAACACCGAGGATGATCGCGGTCATCTGTTCGCCAAGGTGGTCACGCAAGTGAGCGCCGAGACCACGTTGACGGTGGTCGCCAGCGCCAACCATGAAACCCAGAACACCGTGCAAGGCGCGACGCTCGCGCAAATCAACGCGCACGGCTGGCGTTTCGGGCTCGACGACAACCCCGCCTTGCAAACCTACAAGGGCTATAACAACGCGAGCTACCGTTCGAGCTTCGATTACGTCGGCGTGACGAGCCGCCTTGGCGATTGGGACATCGACAACAAGCTCTACTACAACAACTTCGACCATTGGGCCAACAAGACCAAGGACGCGACCGACGACAACCCGGCCGACAACGGCGTGACTTTCTACAACGCCGCCGGCAAGAAGCTCGGCAAATCGTCGACCGATGTGCCGGGCAAGCAGACCGATGCGCAATTCCATGCCTTCGGCGATGTGCTGCGCCTGTCGCGCGAGACCGGGCCGGGCACGCTGCAATTGGGCGCCTGGTTCGAGCGCAACCTCGACGACCGTTATTCGCGCCCGATGGATTTCTCGACCGGCCAGACCACCGGCACCAAGTACGGCTATGCCTACAACTATCAATTGGCCGACCGCACCGACACCATCCAGCCCTATGTGCAATACGACTGGCATCTGACGCCCAGCATCACCGTGAGCCCCGGGCTGCGCTATTCGCGTGCCGAGCGCACGCTCGATGCGACCGTCAACAAGTCCGACACGCCCGCGCCCTTGAATGCCAAGGCGACTTACGACGCCTGGCTGCCGTCGATCAGCCTGCACGACGCTTTGTCGCCGACCTGGAGCGCCTACGCCCAGCTCGCCACCGGCTTCCTCGCGCCGCCGATCGATGTGATCTATATCAACGGCAGCCAGGACCTCAAGCCCGAGCAGACGCGCAATCTGCAACTCGGCACCACCTATGCCACCGGCGATCTGTCCTTCGGCGCCGACGTGTATTACATCGACTTCGTCAATTACATCGCCGAGACCACGATCGCGACCGCGAACGGCAATGAAAGCCTGTACGTCAACGGCGGCGGTGCAATCTACAAGGGCGTGGAAGTCGAAGCCACGCTCGCGCTCGACAAGCGCTGGAGTGTGTATGCCAACGCGGCCTACAACCTCGCCACCTACAAGCACAGCGATGTGCAGGTCGCGGCCACGCCCAAGCTGACCGGCACCCTCGGCCTCATCTACGGCGCCAAGGAAGGCTATTTCGGCTCGCTGATGACCAAGTTCACGGGTTCGCAATACGGCCTGGACAACACCACCGACGCGAGCGGCAACACCGTGTTTGCCAACAGCCAGCATCTGGGCGGCTTCACCACCGCCGACGCCGCGCTGGGTTACCGTAGCAACTCCGGGCCCTGGGGCGCCAAGGGCTATTCGATCAGCCTCGATGTGAACAACCTGTTCGATGTGCACAAGCTCATTGCCTATGCGGGCAGCCAATCGGTCAGCGGCACGCCGCTGTACTTTGGCCTCGCCGGGCGCGGCGTGTTCCTCGACCTGTCGATCAAGCTTTAAGGAAATCGCCATGGCGCCGTTACGCGCAATTGGTTCGTCGCTCGCAGTGCTGGCGCTGTCTGCGGCACTGGCATTGGCGCCCACCAAGATCGGAAGAGCGTCGTGT